>JBAPTX010000662.1:0-11470 GCA_049282375.1 Calditrichia bacterium | reverse complement strand
GTCCAGCGCTTTGGACATCAGGGGGCGGATCATGCGCTGTTCGATGGTGGTAATGCTGCGGCTGTTTTTTGCTTTTACGCCGGAACCGCCCAGCAGACGCTCCACAATTACCAGAACCAGTTCCGGGGTTAACTCCAGCACCGCCTTACCGTCTGTTTCCGCGATTTCAAAAATGTAAATACAACTGGGATTGCTGATGGAAAGCACATATTCTGAATAGCGAAGCTGGTCCACTGCTATCAGGTCAATGGTTGCCATCGTCTGCAGTTTGGACGCCAGGAAAAAGCCAAATATTTCGGAGAAGTTTTCGTGCAGGGTGCGGATGGTTTTCAACTGGTCTTTGGAGACCCGATTGGGACGGCGGAAATCGTAATCATAAACTTCCCGGTTTTTGCGGTAATCCCCTAACTGCTCTTCCTTGATTTCTCCCGAATTAATGCCGGAAAGCAGTTGATCGATTTCCTGTTGAGATAGAACTTCGGACAAGCGTCGCTCCTATTGAATAATATAATTTGAAAAATAAACGTTCAGTATATGGCCGGATGGCACCAATCCCACCAGCCGCTCTTTGATTTCCCGGCGCAGCAGTTCCTTATCCTGGGGGCCGTCCAGTTCCGCCAGTGTTTTTGCTCCCATTATATTTATCAGCAAATCCCGGAGCTGAACTTCCCGCTGTTTCAGCATTTCCACATCAGCATCCTCTTTGACCTCGAAGCCGAAATTCACCAGTACAAACTGCATGCCCCGGCTTTCTGCAGGATTTACAATCAGGTCTTCCAGCCTGAAAATCTTACCGAATTGCGGCTCTTCCGGCTTTTCCGCAACTTCCGCCTCAGCCGGGGTCGGTTCCCCGTAAAGGCGCGGTACCAGGAAATGACTGGCCAGAAAATAGGCCAGGATTATCTGCACCAGCAGCACGGGTATTCCCACTTTTACAAAGCTTATTTTCTTTGGCTGCGCTGGGGCGGGGGTTTCCTGCTCCCCCTCCGGATCCACCGCATCCATTAATTCATTATCCAAATCCGGCATTACAAAATCCCTTTACCTTAAAAAATCGGTTCCCGATAAGTTTCTATATTGCGGGCGTTGTCCACATAAATTTCCACCCGGCGGTTTTTTGAACGGTTTTCCACGGAGGAGTTCGGCACCAGCGGGTGAAATTCTCCATAACCCACCGCCGCCAGCCGTTCCGGTTCAATTTTTCCTTCATTTAAAAAATAGCGCAGCACACTTAATGCACGGGCGGTAGATAATTCCCAGTTGGAAGGATACTGCACGGTATGAATAGGCAGATTATCCGTATGCCCTTCCACGCGGATGCTGTTGGGCCAGTCCCGGGTCATTTCAATAATTTTGTTTAGAATGGGATAAGCCTGGGATTTCAGCTCCGCCTCGCCCACTTCAAATAAAATCGGAGAATCGATCCGGATGATCACCCCTTCTGCTGTGGCTTCCATGGTAACTTCATTCTCCATCCCTTCCCGCTTTACCATGTTCCGCAGTTGAGAAACCACTCTTTGAATCCGGCGCTTCTGAAAATCAGTTAACTGGGGAAGAATCGGTTCCCATTGCCGGACTACGCTTTGTTCCCGCGGGAGAACCCCCAGTGCCCCTTTCAGCGAACCCATAGCCTGTTGAAATTTGCGGAGTTCAATGGATGAAAAAGAAAGGATCAGGACAAAGAAGGTTAACAGCAGGGACATCAGGTCGCCATAAGTGACCATCCAGGCGGGCGCTCCGCCGCCGCTGCTGCCTTTTTGTTTTTTGTCTTTCCTGCGCGCCATGGGTATTTCCCTTATTTAACAACCCCATAGTTCGCAAGATGTATGCCACAAAATCAGCAGATTGGGAAAGGGCGGTGCCGGAATAAAAATGGTGGTATAAAAGCGCCGGGAGGCGCTACAGGGGGGAGAAAATTTTATCTGCAGCCACAGGAGTGTCGAAAATACAATCAAAAATTACTACGAAAATAAAAAATTTTCGACATTGACAGAATTCCGATCAGTTCATTGATCTTCTTTTTCCGCAGATCCGTTGCGCATCTTGGGCGGGACAAAGGTTTTCAGCTTTTGTTCCACCAGCCGGGGATTGTCGCCGGATTGTATGGACAGGATGCCTTCCATTATCATTTCCCGCACTTTAACTTCTTCTCTGGTGCGCTCCTTTAATTTGCCGGCAAGAGGCAAAAATACAAGATTTGCCAGAACCGCTCCGTAAAAGGTTGTAATAAGGGCCACGGCCATCGCGGGGCCGATTCCCGCCGGGTCTTTCATATTCTGAAGCATCAGTACCAGGCCGATCAGGGTGCCGATCATGCCGAAGGCCGGCGCAAAGGTGCCGAATGCCTCCAGTATCCCGTGCCCCTTTCCATGGCGCTCTTCCAGATTATTGACTTCGGTGTACAGAATTTCCCGCAGGAGTTCCGGTTCGGTGCCGTCAATTGCCAGTTGCAGGCCCTCTTTTACAAAATTATCATCCAGCTCGCGGATATGTTTTTCCAGCGCCAGCAGCCCGTCGCGGCGGGCTTCCTCTGCAAAACCCACAATCGTTTCAATCAGGCTCTGCGGCTCTGCCGATTTACTCATCAGGGTCTGACGGGTAATGCCCACCAGATTCAGCACATCGTTAAGCGGATATTGCACCAGTACCGCCGCAATGGTGCCGCCGACCACCACCAGCAGCGAGGGGAGATTGATAAATGCTGCCAGTCCGCCCCCAACCATGATGGACAGCAGGATAATAATAGTACCGCCGAATAAACCGGCGAGGGTGGCAATGTCTAATGCTTTTTTCATTTCTGTTTCTTTACTTCAATGTTTAAATGCTCAAAACAGCGCTGCCGGTAGCGGATTACTTTTTCAATTACCTCATCAACCGTATCTTTCACAAAAACCTTTTTACCGTTGGTCATTGTAATTACCGTATCGGGAATGGATTCGATAAACTCGATCATCTCCGCATTTATGGTAATTTCGCTGCTGTTTATTTTGGTCAGGGTTATCATCTACCCGTTCTCTCTGGTATTATCGATTCCGGTATTTAAAATTTTAACAAAAATAAAAGACGGGCGGCGTCCTACCGCCCGTCAGTGGTGATGCTATCGCTTCAGGTTGGTCACTTCCGCCAGCATGTCATCACTGGTGGAAATGGTGCGTGCGCTGGCCTGAAATCCCCGCTGCGCCACAATCATATTGGTAAACTGTTCCGCCAGATCCACATTGGACTGCTCTAAAGCGCCGGAAATAATGCTGGCATGAATGCCCTGTCCGGCGGTGCTGATTACCGGACTGCCGGAATTTCCGGACACTTCAAACAGATTGTCTTCCGTGCGGGTCATACCCCCGGGATTGTTAAAGCTGGCCAGTGCCAGTTGCCCCAGGGCCTGCACAATCCCATTAGTAAACCCGCCGGTAATACGTCCGGCTTCATCTATGGTAATCTGATCCAGATATCCCATTCCGTAGCCGTCCTGCGACGTCATAAAAACGGTGGTGTTGGCACCGCTGAGCTGGGTAATGCCGTCAAAGCCGCCCAGTTCGCCCGGATTCAGCTCAATACTGATCAGATTATTGCCGCCGGTTCCGGGATCAATCTGCAGACTGGAGGAACCGTCATCAAACTTGAATGCCTTCAGGGAACCGTCATCATTGAATTCCAGATATCCCGTGCTGCCGCCTGTTGCGGCTGCCGGTTCAGGCGCCACCACTTCCCAGCGCCACTGGTTGGGATCCGTTACATCTTTGGTGAAAACAATATTCAGATCAAAGGCATTCCCCTGGCTGTCATAAACAGTCATGCTGGCGGACTGCTGCACATCTTCCGCTTTCTGCAGCTGGGAATAGTGGCCGGGTGTGCTGTCGAATATACTATTGAACTCGCTGCGCAGAATGGTGCCGCCACTGTCTGTTGCCCGGAAATCCAGTGCGCTGAGTTCATATATTTTACCGCCGTCGCCATTTATTTTCAGGGCGCCGTCTTCACTGCCAATTTCCACGCCTTTTTCATTGGTCAGTCCGAATGCCGCGCCCACTTGTGCGGCAAATTCACCGTAAGTGCTGTTGGCATTGATGGTGTAGGATACGGGGGAAATGGCTTCGCCGCCCTTCAGCCCGTTCAGGGTAATGACATCTGTAGCACTAAGTCCCAGAGACTGCCCCTGCTCATTGCGCAGGCTGCTCAACAGATCGCTTTGACTGGCAACATGGGAGAACTCATCAGTGGTATGCACCGCACCAGCAGTTAAATTGGTAGTGCCGCCGTGCAGAGCACTTTCCAGCACCGGGCTGTTACTGGTAAGCGTCAGATCAACCGCAGCGCCGCTGCCATTGGTAAATTCAAGTGCGCCGGTACTGTTTATGGCAACCGATAGATTCTGGCCGGTGAAATCCGCATTCACCTCATCCATTAAATCCTTTAGTGAATTAAAAGCGCCGTTGCCCAAAATATTATTATCATCAGCCACATATTTATAACTCTTGGAAACTTCCACGCCATTTGCATCCACCCATTTGACCACCACTTCGGTGGAATTGGGGGTAAGGCCGGTAATTTTATCGTTGGCAAAACCATTCGCCCGTAAACCCTGAATATCGGAATCTCCGGCTTCGACGGCGTAGAGAGGGCCGCTTTCCAGGATGTTGCCCTGCGGTTTGGCACTGGCATCCAGGTTTCCGGCAAAAGTTGCTTCGGTGGTGGCGCGGGCGCCGATCTTTTTACCGAAGGGCAGTACAATATCAGTGAGAGGGCTGCCGGGTTCAATTACTCCGGCCGAATTCGCCAGATATCCCTGCACCCGCACACCGCTTCCCGGCATTATCAAACGGCCGCTGCCGTCAAACTGAAAATTACCGGCACGGGTATAATAATTCTGCTGTCCATCACTGGTAACGAAAAATCCTTCACCTTGTATGGCAAGATCTGTGGTTTGTCCGGTGGTTTCGATATTTCCCTGGCTGAACAGGGTATCGATATTTGCCAGTGACATTCCCAGCCCTACCTGCATGGGATTGGTGCCGCCCAGATTGGCAAGCGGCTGTGTGGTTCCCCGCAGAGTCTGCGCAAAGGTCTCGCTGAAGGAAGCCCGGCCTGATTTGAATCCGATTGTATTGACATTTGAGAGATTATTGCCGATTACGTCCATCATCACCTGATGATTGCGTAATCCTGAAACCCCGGCGTATAAAGAACGCATTAAACCCATTGTAATCCTCCTTGAACGGAATCGTTCATCCTTGTTTGGGCCCCCGCCTCAGTCGGTCGGCAGGGGAGGGGCTTCCCTACTGCTGTTATTTTTGGTGTCAGACAACAGGAAGGTCCAGCCCGCTACTTGTTGATTGTCAGTTAATTAATCCACTACTACTGCTGAATCAATATTGGTAAAGATGTTTTCCTTTAACCCGGCATCATCCACGGCGGTAATTACCGTGCGGTTGTCCAGGTTCACTATGAATGCGGCTTCCCGCATTAAAATCAGCGAATCGTGCGCTCCCTTGCCGCTGGCACGGTCCATTGCATCGGACAGTTTACTTAAATCATCGGGAGACATTTCGATATTACGGCTTTCCAGACGGGTTCGGGCATGAGCGGAAAACTTTATCCGGCGCTCCTCCGCCATCTTTTCCAGCAGCAGCTTTTTAAAATCCGATCCGCCGCTTTCCGGCACCACCGGCCGGCGTGATGGAATGCCTTCCAGACCGCCAATCGGTACAAACGGGGGTTTCATTCCATCAATTTTACCCGGCATATTATCACCTCCTTTCTCTTTCTGGTTTAGACATCCCACAACTTAAATCGTGGGCTGAAATCTTTAATCTTATCCTTTACGGCTGCGAAATTTCATAAACATCACTCATGGCCACTTTCAGCCCGCCCAGCATCAGTACCGCACCGTTGCTGTCGTAACGGACACCGGAGATGATGCCGGTAATATAGCTCTGCACTGAAACCATCTGGCCTTCTTCATCTTTAGCGGTGATCCGATAGCTGTATGGACCCTTAGCCTGCTTAATCCCGGCATTATTCTGACCATCCCATTCCACCGTCTGTGCGCCGCCTTTCAGACCTTCCATACTGATGGTCCGGCAGACATTCCCGCCGGCATCCACTATTTCAATCTCAACAGATTTGGCTTCCCCGCCCAGTTCAAAAGAAATAACAGCAGGATCATTCTCATTTAAATACACCTGACTGCCGTGGGCTTTCACCTCTTTTCCGATCACATTGGCGGCCAGAGTGTTGTTGATGGAAGTGGTTAACAGATAATTTGCATCCAGGCTTTGCTGCAGGGATTCATTAATATTGTTCAACTGCTCAACGCTGCTGAACTGGGCCAACTGGGCAGAAAATTCGGTTCCTTCCATGGGATTCAGCGGATCCTGATTGCTGAGCTGCGCCACCAGCATTTTCAAAAAATCATCCTTTCCCAAAGCACTGTTGGAAGTTATGCCGGAAGGAGTGTTGCTGACGGCCGGATTATTCATACCGGTATAAATTGTGCTCATGCTTAATCCTCTATTCGCTTTCTATGCTATATATTCGAATGTACTGTGGCTGAACTTGAACGAATTCTTATTCACTGCAAGGTTTTCCAAAGGTTTTTCATCAAACCCCAAAGCCATTCCTTTTTTATTTCCAAAATTGTTTTGGTGTGAACCGGCTGCCTGTTCCTGCCCGCCGCCGGCGGCTTCTCCGGATAATTCCAGATCGAAGCGCTCCACCTGAATATTATTTTCCTGCAGGCGCTGCAGTAATTCCGGCGTATGCCGTGATAATAGAGAGTGAACTTCTCCGCTGGCGACTTCCACCCGCCCGCTCAGGCGGTTATCTTCCATTTTCAGCCGCATGCGGATTAATCCCAAAGATTCCGGTTTTAGCTGCAGTATAATTTCCCGTTTTTGATGAATAACAGCGCTTTGAATCTGCCGGGTCAGTTCCCGGATCATATCCGTTGCCAAAGTGCGTGGCAGGGTCTGCGCAGTTGGCGGGGCGCTTTTTGGCATTTTAACGCCGGGCATCTGCATTTCTTTTTCGGAAACAAGGGTGTTGTGATGTTCCGGTGATGATCCGGGTTTTGGGACAGAACTGCTTTCTTTAACTGCAGAATCTTCCGGAGCTGTTATTTTTTCTTTTTGAGCAGGCGGCTCTTGGGAAGCAGACCCGCTTTCGACTGCCGCTTTCCGGTAACCGGCAGTTGAATTTAAATCTGTTTTGAGCTGAGTGCCTTCTGTGAATGGCACCTCAACTTTTAAATTCCCGCGGGACACCGTCGTAGTATCCTGCAGAAATGAACGGATTGGCTGTTCCGTCGGAAATGGATTGGCAGCGGTTGTTTTCGGAGATACCGCCGGTTTTACTTCCTGCCGGCCGGTATCGTGCAGCAAATCTTCTGCATTTAAATCCGCTTTATCCAAAACTGGGGCAGAATGACCAGCCGGCCTGAAGTTGAAATCAGGCAGATCCGCTTTTTCAAAAGCCGGCTGCTGATCTAAACGGAAACCGGACATCTGTGGCGGGAAATTTTTATCCTGCGCTGCCACCCATTTAAAAACAATGGATTTATTTCCATCCGCCGCTTGCTTTGATGAGAAACGGCTTACCAGCACCAGTGAACTTTCTCTGGAAAAAGATAGCGGTTCTTTAAACACCGGCGGGAGTCCTGCATCAGATTTGACGGGAGCCTTTATAGTTGACTGCCGCTGAATATTTTCCCCTGCCGGCTCCTGAAAGCGGCCTTTAAACGGCTGTAATTCTCTTTCGGTTTTCTCGCCGGGACTTTCCGGCACCGCGCTTAAAGGCACTTTTCTGGCGAAAAAAGAGTCCTGCTTTTCTTGCGCAACCTGCGGGTGCAACGGGCTTTTATTCATCTTTAAGTCCGCATTTGACCTGGCAGCAACTGCTTCCGCCGCCGGTTTAAACTGAATTGTTGCTGTATTTTTTTGTAAGGGGAATTGCTGCGGTATTTCCGCACGGCTATTTTCTGCCGGCTTTGCTGCGGGCAGATTTTTTAAAGAAACTGAAATATCCGTTTTAAAACCGGGTATAATTTCCGGCGGCTTTGGAGCGGCCGGATTCTCCCGGCCCTTTTGTCCGGCAGACATGTTCAGGAGAAGCGGACCTGTTTCAACTGTGGAAGGCCCATTCTTTCCTGCTGCACTTAACGGCAGTTCAGCGCCCCAGGCAAGCTTCTGCCCTGATTTAAAAGACAGTTTTTTTCCCGCCAAACCGGTTTCCTGGAACGAGCGCGGTTCCGCAGCGGAGGAATCTACAATACCTGCTCCCTGCAATTCCCCGGAAACAGAAAGGGGTTTGCCTGCAGCAATAGCGGGCAACGGGGAAACCCCCTTTTCACCGGAAAATACCGAAACGGTCTCTGCCGGCCGGGGCTGCATTTCTCCCTGAATTTCACCGGGCAGGCACAACTGCAGCGATGCTGCTTTTTCCGGCTGGACTGCCGAAAGGATGCCCTGGAATTCCGCCGGAATCTGCAGCATTAAAACAGGCGCTTCTTTATCTGCAGTTCCTTCCGCAAGCAGGGATTTGGAAAGGGGGGCTGCGGCAAAATCTTCCGCAAAAGATTGCAGGGCCGCTCTTGAGCTGCCCTGCAGTATATTCAACTGAACCGGTACTGTCTGTACCCGGCCGTTATTCTCAATTTTTAAGAACAGGGGAATTGAAGTGCTGAATGGGGGTGCTCCGCTGGACTCGGAGGCCAGTTGCGCCAGAACCTGCTGCAGCCCTCCAAAAAGCTGCAGGGCACATTCCCCATTAATATCCGGCAATCCGCCCATGGGGGCGGGAAATCCGGCGACTCCCTGCAGGATATGGCTGAAAGAAAGTGTTGGTGCAGCCATTCCATCCCGTAGTTTTAAACTGCCTGAAGGAATCGGCTGCGGGTTATTTTGGGGCAATACTGCGAACATCCTGTCCACCTGTTAAGTTCGTCCTGAACTTCTTAAACTGAATTATCGGCTTGACCGGCCGCTGACTTGATTAAAACGTTAATTAAAACTGGCGATTTTCTGACTGATGGTTACGGCAAAATTCGGTTCCAGGGCTGCCAGAATTTTGGCCGCCTGGCGCTGGCGCATGGAAGCAATAATCAAAGCCACTTCCTGCGGATTGAGCCCGTTCAGAATATCCGCTGCCTGATCCGCATCCATCACTTCATAAATTTTAGCCATCTGTTTTGCTGCTTCACGGCGCCGGGTGTCCTTTTCCTGTTGATCCTGTGCATCTTCCTCGCGCTTGCTCAGGGACTGCTTTAAAAGCTGATTTTCTTCCCTGATTTTTGTCAGCAGCGCATTCAAACTGTCCAGTTGCTGCAGCTCCTTTTGCGGAACCGCAGTAGTTTGCGGTTCGGCTTCCGGTATTTTCACCGTTTCTTCCGCAGGATGTGCAGCCGGGGTATCGGATACAGCATCATTGGTCATTAGAGAATCGGTCTGCGATGCCGGTGTTTGCCGGCCGGCGGCAGCATCCGAAAGTTCGGCCGGTTTGCCTCCGGTATTTAAAATTCCCAGAATTACCGTCATGAGAGTAAGTATAACCAGAAAGCTTATGGTAAAGAAAAGGGTGGCTTTAATCAGGTTTTTTTTATCCATACTTTAAAATCCGTTATGAAGTCTACTTCCGGCGCATCGGAGAAAGAGAAATTTCATCCAGAAAAATCTGCTCATCTTTATTGACCTGCCTGCTATAGTCTTCGAAACTTTTCTCTTTAAGTTTAGCCAGTATTTTTCGCCCGCGCTGCTCATCTGTTAAGCGTTCCCGAATGGTGTGCACGTTTGCCGCTTTTTTGGCAACTTCCTGCTGCTGCAGATCCACATCATCCAGCAACTGATAAAAATAGCCGTATTGCATCCTTAATCCACCGGCAGTCTCCCGGCGGGAACCATCCAGATTCCGGCGGTAATCCTCCAGTGAACTTTTCATTTCATGCAGCCGTGTATCGGCCTGTTCCTGTTCCGTTTGGGCCATATGCAGATCGCGCTGCGTTTTTTTCAAAACCATTTCTTTCACATCCAGCACTTTTTGCAGACGGTATTTAAATTTTTTCAAAACGGCTCTCTCCAACTATTCAAAACTGTTAAGCAGCCGGGTTATTCATCAACTGCTGCAACTGTAAAACACTGCTTTCATAATCACTGCGGTCATTTACCTCCTGCCGCAGAAAATCTTCCATATCGGCAATTTTGCGCACGGCATAATCCACTTTGGGATTACTGCCCTTCACATAAGCGCCGATGTTTATCAGATCCTCCGCTTCCTTATAGGTTGCAAGGGTATCCAGCAGGCGCACCGCCGCCTGGCGTACTTCCGGTGTGGTGACATCATTCATCACCCGGCTGATGCTTTCCAGTACATCAATAGCGGGATAGTGGCCGGCGGCTGCCAGACGGCGGGACAGCACCAGATGGCCATCCAGAATGGAGCGGGCGGAATCGGCCACCGGCTCGTTCATATCATCCCCTTCCACCAGAACAGTGTAAAGCCCGGTGATGCTGCCGGAATTGCTGGTGCCTGCCCGCTCCAGCAACTTGGGAAGGAAAGCAAAAACAGAAGGCGTGTATCCTTTGGTGGTGGGCGGTTCACCTACAGTCAGACCGATTTCACGCAGTGCCATTGCCACCCGCGTCAGTGAATCCATCATCAGCATTACATTTTTACCCTGATCGCGAAAGTATTCTGCAATGGTAGTAGCAACCAGCGAAGCTTTCAGACGGATGAGCGCCGGCTGGTCACTGGTGGCAACCACCAGAACCGACTGGCGCAATCCGTCTTCTCCCAGATCCTTTTCAATAAAATCGCGCACCTCCCTGCCGCGCTCCCCCACCAGGCTGATAACATTGATATCTGCGCTGGTATTCCGGGCAATCATGCCCAGCAGTGTGCTTTTGCCTACACCGCTGCCGGAGAAGATGCCCACCCGCTGGCCCAGCCCCAGCGTGGTAACCGCATCGATGGCGCGGATGCCGGTGGTAATCGGCCGGCTGATGCGGGAACGCCGCAGCGGGTCCGGCGGCGCGGCATAAATGGAGCGGCGCTGGCCCTGCGGCACCGGCCCCAATCCATCTATGGGATTTCCCAGCCCGTCCAGCACCCGTCCCAGCAATTGATCCCCGACTTCAATACTGAGCTGCTCGCCTGTGGCAACAATATCACTGCCGGGGGCAATTCCCTGCATATCTCCCAGCGCCATGGACAACACCCGTTCGCCGCGGAAACCAACCACCTCCGCTAAATAGCTGCGGCTGGTCCCGGGAGGGATAATCCGGCAGACATCGCCAATGGCGGACCGCGGTCCCTGAGATTCGATCAGCAGGCCGACAACTTCGCTGACCCGCCCGTAAACTTTTAAAGGTTCGATACGGTGCAGACGCTGTAAGAGATGTTCCACCTGCAGATTTAAATTCATGCCGATTCTTCCTTTTCCGGCAGGCAGTTTAATTCTCTCCGTAACTCACTTATTACT
>JBAPTX010000661.1:0-12566 GCA_049282375.1 Calditrichia bacterium | reverse complement strand
CGGGGGAAGGGCGTTCTCTCTTTTTTTTATCACCTATAACCGGTTAATTTCTTTTTCCAATTGTGAAACCATCTGATCCATCTGCTGAATTACCGCCAGGAACGGTTCGGACGTGGTCAGATCCACTCCCGCTTTTTTAAGCTGTTCCATGGGATAATCATTACCGCCGGATTTTAAGAGGTCCATATACCTGTTTAAGGCAACTTTCTTTGCAGCGGGGCTGCCGTTTTGAAGACTGTTATAAATCTGTGCCGAAGAGGCATAGCAGGTTGCATACTGATATACATAATAAGGCATGGCAAAGAAATGATGAATCCGCGACCACACCACAGCAAAAAGATCGTCATATATCAATTCATCACCATAATAGGTTTTATACAGCTCGGTAAAAATGGAATTAAGGGTGGAGGCGGTTACCGGCTGACCCTGCTCCACTAACCGGTGAACCTGCAGTTCAAAATCGGCAAAAAGGGTCTGGGTATAAAAAGTGCCCACCAAATTATCGATTGCCTGTTCCAGCAGGGCTATACGCTCTTTGGGATCCGCAGTATGCTGCATCAGATAATCCAGCAGAAGCCGTTCATTCATTGTGGAAGCGACTTCTCCCACAAAAATGGTATAATCGTGAGTGGGAAATGGCTGATTTTCATTTGAGAGGGTCGTGTGCATGGTATGGCCCAGCTCATGTCCCAGTGTAAACACATAGCGCAAGGTCCCGTTATAATTCAATAACATGTAAGGGTGAACACCATAAACATTGGCAGAATAAGCCCCGGACCGCTTGCCGTCATTTTCATAAACATCAATCCAGCCGCCCGTAAGTGCTTTTTCCAGTTTCTTTTGATAATCGGCGCCCAGCGGCCTTACGGAACTCAATACCCATTTTTGAGCATCATCGTAGGGATAAGTTTTATCCAAATCGACCAGTTTTATGGAACTGTCGTATAAATGATATTCCGGCAGATTCAGAACTTTTTTCCGCAGTTTTATGTAGCGCTGCAGCGGCTCGGTATTTGCTTTTACGGTACTAACCAGATTTTCATAAACGGCAACCGGAATATTATCGTCCTCCAGGGCGGCTTTTACTGTGGATTCATAATTGCGGGATTGGGCTGCTGCCCAGTCACGCTGACAAACCGCATTATAAATGGCGGCATATGTGTTTTCATTTTCTTTATATACATTATAATGTGCTTCGAATGCCTTTTTACGGTCTTCTTGATTCCGGTTTGTGGCCAGCACCAGACTGTAATTCCCGGCAGTCACTTTTACCGAATCACCCGTGGAGAGCAGCACTTCCGGAAACTGAATATCAGAGGTTGATAATTCGGAATAAATGGACCGGGGCGTCCCTCTGAACTGTGAATAGTAGGAAAGCAGCTTCTCTTTATCTTCGCTTAATACATGACTTTGCTGCCGGTAGAGATCTACTATTCCAAAGCGATAGGGAGCCAGCCCGGGAGTATCCTGCAGCCAGGAATCCATAGTTTCCCTGGGCATCTGCAGCAATTCCGGGCTGAACCAGGCTGTGGCGGTGGCAAACCTGGAAAAGAGAATCTGCACCCGCTGTAAACGGGCGGAAACTTCCTGATCGCGGGTATCGCTGTCCCGCGTTAACTGCGGCATACGGTAAACCTTAAAGGAGAGAATATCCAGGGAATCCTTTTTCTGTAAAGCAGTAAGCAGCGCCTGCGGGCTGTCATCAAGGGTGCCCTCAAGCGAGGCAAACTCATTCATGCGCCGCTCCAGTTCGGCAAAACCATTTTCCCAGCTCTCCCAATCCGGATAAATGTCGTTTACCTTCCATTTATACTTGGGATCAATCTGGTCGCGGCTGCCGGCCGCTTCTGCATTGCTGATTACCGAAATCGCCATTAGAAACACCAAGGTGGAAAATAACAGTGGATAAATCTGAAACTTCTTCATCAGGGAGTTCTCCAAGTTTTGGTTATTAAAAAACAATCGAAAAATAATACGGAAGCTCAGAAAAAAGTTGCTCAGATATTTTTTTCAGGAAGACTATAGGATACCGGGCAAAAAAAAACTCCCGCCGGATATTTCCGACGGGAGTTTCTTAATAATGGTCACTAACTTCAGATTTTGCGAACTGAAGCGGCCTGCAGACCTTTGGCACCCTGAGTTATCTCAAATTCCACCGGCTGACCTTCGTCCAGTGTACGAAAGCCGCCATTATTTTCGATAGCGGAATAGTGCACAAAAACATCTTCGCCCCCATCATCCTGAGTGATAAATCCGAATCCCTTTGATTCATTAAACCACTTTACCTGACCTTTAGCCATGATAAACCTTCCTGAAAATTAGATTAAACTTTTGTATCAAAATTGAAGAGCGGTGTTACTGAAAATTTACCAAAAGGCGGGAATTACTCAGATGACCTGCACTAATTTTGCTACAATATATTTTACGGCGGATAACTTACAGGATTTTAAAATGTAAAACAAATCCTATTTTAAATTATTTATAAAATATTATTACTCCTGCCTTAAACCGAAGCAGTAAAAAAATAGGTTGATTTTCCTGGTTTAAGGGATGTTGTCATAATCGATTTATTTTTTCTGCAACCTGTCCGTAAATAGTTTCGTCCAATAAGCTGTCTTGTGAATTGATGCACCATTGGCAATTGAAATGTTGTTTTCCCTGCAGTCAGTAAATAATACTTCATAAACATAAAGGGAAATTTAAATGAAAAGGCACCGTTTTATTATCATCACACTTCTCTCCATGACGCTGATTGGGCTGGAACTGGCCTGGACCCGTATTTTTTCGGCGGAGTTTTTTTACACTTTTGCATTTCTGGTACTCTCGTTAGCCATCCTTGGTTTGGGACTTGGTGCGCTCGCCTTGCGGTTGGTTCCACGGCTGAATCAGGAAAAATGGGCCGGCATAATGTTATCCCTGACTGCATTGTTTGCGCTGGCGGGGCCGCCAACCGCATTCCTGCTGCAGCCGGATTTCTCAGCACTTTTCAGTAGCTGGATGATGGTGGGAAAACTGATGCTGATCATCGTTCTGTTGAGCGCTGCTTATTTTACCGGGGGTGTGGCGCTGGCCTATATGTTCAGGCAGAATAACAAAGAAATGCCCCGTCTGTATATGGCCGACCTGATGGGTGCGGGACTGGCGGTGCTTCTTTCCATTTTAATGATGAATTGGCTGGGTACCCCAAAAACCACATTCCTGATTGCGCTTCCGGTATTAACAGCTGCTTTTCTGGTTTCTCCAGGCTGGCGGAAAAGTGTTCCGGCCGCACTGGCGGTTCTGTTGTTTTTTTTACTGGGAAAAGCAGAACCGCTGCTGGAGGCTGAACGGCAGGAACCCGCAAACGTGGTTCACCGCCACTGGGATGCCGTTGCCAAAGTTAAACTGTATGAAGCCGCGGAAACATACCAGACGCTGAACATTGATAATGTCGCCCGCACCAGCACGATTAAATTCAATAACCCGCTTCCCACACCGGATTCGGCAAAACTGGAATTCGGATTGAATGTTTCCGGATTGATCCATCAGTTTGATTCCTGCCGGTATCTGGTAATCGGGGCCGGCGGCGGCGGCGACATCCTGCAGGCGGCACAGGAAAGCAATGTGACGGAAATTCATGCTGTTGAAGTCATTCCTCATATCAACGAAATGCTTGTAAATGGTGAGCTGGCTGAATTTTCCGGTTATCTGTACCAGGATCCCCGGGTAAAAGCGGTTACAGAAGACGGACGGGCGTATGTGCGGCGGTTTAAAAACAAATTCGATATGATATATTCTTCCAGTTCCAATACTTTTGCCGCCCTGGCATCCGGCGCCTTTGCCCTGGCGGAGAACTATCTTTTCACCACAGAAGCCTTCTGCGATTACTGGGAGGCACTGACAGACAGCGGCTATATGGTGATTGAACACCAGGTTTATGTTCCCCGTCTGGTGAGTGAAGTAATGGAAGCGCTGGAGCATTGTGATATAAATAATCCTGATGAACATTTTGCCGTATTTGACTGGCCGAGAGCCCGCCGCAATATTCTGCTGCTCTCCCGCCGTCCGCTGACGCCGGAAATCCTGAATCATGCGGTTACCGGCTCCCGGCCCCTGGAAGGATCCGGTTTTTGTCTGCTGCATCCGGCGGCGGATTCCCTGCAAAATAATCTGGTGGACCGGATAGTTCAACATGGCTGGCTGGCCGCATCTGATTCCGCTAAAACCGATATTTCTCCCTGCAGTGATGACCGCCCTTTTATCGCGCAAATGGGCTTATGGCGTAATCTTAAAGTCAACAGTCTGGAAAAGGTAATTCCCTACAGCGACTTGTTCGGATTTCCCCTTTCAAAAATGATTATCGTGATCATTCTGGCGGTGGTAACCGTGCTGATTATCCCTTTAAACCTGCTGCCTTATCTGACCCGGGGAGAAAAGCTGAAAATGGTACCATGGCTTTATTTCTTCACAATTGGAATGGCTTTTATGATCGTGGAGGTCATTTTAATTCAGAAATATGCCCTTTTTATCGGACCTTCAGTTTACAGTATCGTTACGATCCTGCTGACCCTGCTGCTGGCCTCCGGCATCGGCAGCCGATTTTCCGACAAGCTGCCCAATAAATTTGCCTTCGGCGGCATTGTCATCTGGCTGCTTCTGGATATTTTTCTGTTCGGGCACATTACCGAAAGTCTTTCCGGGCTGCCGATATTGACACGGGTACTGACTGCCGGTATCCTGATTTTCCCGCTGGGATTTTTTATGGGAATGCCTTTTCCCAAGGGCGCCCTGAAGGTCGGTGAACTGATTGACTGGGGATTTGCAGTCAACGGCGCCGCTTCGGTGCTGGGTTCCACGGCAATTATGCTGGTCGCTTTCAGTTACGGTTTTGGCCCGGCTTTGTTAATCGGTGCCGTACTTTACAGTTCTGCCTTCGGATTGTTGTCCTGGCGGGAGGCCTGGTAACTTATTAATGAATTTGTCCTTTTAAACTAAAAGCCCCGCGTAAAAAGCGGGGCCTTTTTATATTCAATATTTAGTAAGATCGGGCACATTACCCATTACTTGCTCTTCATCGCATATACCCCGTCCCAATCGTCATCGGGCGGGTCCTCCCGGTAGGCCTGGCAGCGCTGGAGGTAAAGCCGTGCCGGCCCATCTGTCTTGTCAATTTCCAGAACTTTGCTGAATTGAGTGCAACCGGTTTCCCAATCCCGCGCCAGATAGGCATCGAAACCCTTTTGAAAGACAGATAGCAATTCCTGGCGTTCGCTGCTCAGCGAATCCGTTTTTTCCCCCAGTAATTCGTAAACCTTCACCGGCTCTTCCCGGCCTTTTACCCGCAACAGGTCCAGCGGCCGCAGGACGAATTGGTCCGCCACCAGCTTGTGGGTCCGCTCTCCGATCATAATAGCGGTGGAATAAAATTTATTTGCGCCCTCCAGCCGCGAAGCCAGATTTACTGAATCGCCCATTACTGTATAGTCAAAGCGGGTTTCCGAACCCATGTTACCCACTACCATTTCACCGGAGTTTATCCCGATTCGCGCATACAACTCCGGGCGACCGCTGTTCTTCCAGCGTTCCCGCAGTATTTCAAGACGTTTCTGCATCTGCAGTGCTGCTTTACAGGCCAGCGCGGCATGATCTTTTAATTCCATAGGTGCGCCGAACACCGCCATAATGGCATCTCCCTCATACTTGTCCAGCATCCCTTTATTATGAAAAATAATATTGGTCATTTCGGTCAGATATTCATTCAGCAGGGTAACCAACTGATCCGGCGGCAGCTTTTCGGAAAGGCTGGTAAAACCGGCCACGTCAGAAAACAGAACCGTGCAGAACTTCTTTTCACCTCCCAGTTTTATCATCTCCGGATTCTCCAGCAGAACATCCACCACGGAGCTGGACATATAATGTGAGAACACCTGGCGGATGAACCGCTTATTCCGTTCTTCAAATACATAGCGGTAAACATAAGTGACAGCAAAAACCAGAATGATGGTAAACATCGGAGTTGCCAGGGGCAGCCATAGACGATAATGCTCCATGAGGTAAAGACCGGCAAACATCACCAGAAACAACAGCAGTACGGTCAAAATAATACTGCCCAGCGGACGCGGAAAAATCAAAATAACTCCTGCCAGCAGGCCCATCAGCAGAAGAAATACAATTTTAAATGTATCGGAAAATTGCTTAACAAACTGTCCGGTTGCTAACTGGTAGAGCACATTTGCATTCACTTCCACACCGGGATAAGCCGCCTGTAAAGGCGAAGTCCGCAAATCAAAAAGTCCCGGCAGGGATGACCCCACCAGCACAATTTTATTTTTCAGGTACTCGGGGGGAAGCTGCTTTTTTAATATCTGATAAAAGGAAACATACCGGAAGGCATTGAATCCGCCTTCGTAATGGATCAGCATCTGCCCGTATTCGTCTACCGGCACCGCCATCTGCTGCCCTTCTCCATTTTTTAACAGCAGGCGGCTGGATTGGGGGCGGTATTCAAATTCACGGATATCCAGCAAGGTCAATCCCATCTGCACAGCAAAGGAGGCATAAGCATGTTGATTAAAGCGCAGAAAAAGCGGGATCCGCCGGAGCACGCCGTCAGGATCGGGAAAGAGATTAACATATCCCGCCGTATAACAGGCATTAGTAAAGCCGGGATATTCCGGTTCCAGCCGTTCCTGCGGAATCAGGTTGCGGAAGAGGTTTTCCGGCAGATTATAGATCAGCCTTTGATACTGCAGACCTTCCGGTTCACTGGTCATTTCTCTTAAAAAACGCAGCGTATCGGCCTGGGAAAAATAGATGGCTCCGCAAACCATACCGGCCTCCTGCAATGCCTGCTGGAATTCCTGATCTTCCGCTTCGTTGCGGAAATCGGGATCGAAAATGAAGTCGATCCCCACCATTATCACTCCGGAATCGGCAAGATAGCGGATTAACTGCGCCCAATAGCTGCGCGGCCAGTGATGATAACTTCCCAGTTGTTTAATGCTGTAAGTATCGACATCCACGATAATGATATCTTCAATGGGGTTTTGCGGATGTTCGGTGGCAAGCCGCAGCCGCCAGTCGTAGGTTTGCGCTTCGATGCGGTAAAAGAAATTGCGGAAAAACACTTCGGAGAGCAGCCACGCCAGCAGGCCGCACAGTAATCCCACCAGAATGCCGGCAGCAAGTTTTTTAACCATCATAGCCTCGCATTTTTACAAATCGGTTCAGAAATCTCTTTGAAGAAAATATATCAGACAGAGCCGGAGAACAGCAAAAGATTATCGTTCTATTCTGAAAATAAAGTCCATTGAATAAAAAATCTATAGATATTAATTGAAGTTGGGCCTGGGATAAATTTTGAAACCTCATCTTCCAAAATTTAGTGCAGTTTAATTCAATAATTCACGGGGAGAATTTGATAAAAGATACCCTTTTCATAAAAATCAGGGCTGATCTGCAGAACAGCCTGCCCTAATCATTCCGGCAGCCATCCAGCACCTGACGTACTTTTTGACCCAGTGAATGCGGGGTAAACGGTTTTGGCAGGTAAACAACACCCTTTTCCAGCACCCCCTGATGCGCAATTTCCTCATCGGTGTAACCGGACATGTAGAGGATTTTCCTGGCAGAATCAATTCTGTTGAGTTTCTCGGCCATTTCGCGGCCGCTCATTTTCGGCATTATCACATCCGTTAAAACCAGATCAATATTACAGCCATTGTTGCGGCACAACTCCAGCGCCTGCAGACCATTTGACGCTTCCAACACTTTATATCCGAACTGCCGCAGGGTTTCTGTAACCAATAATCGCACATCATCCTCGTCCTCCACCACCAGAATGGTTTCACAGCCCTGCAAAGAAGTGCTATCGGTCTTTTTATCAGGCAACTCATCTGTCGTATCATTGATCAGCGGAAAATATATTTCAAAAGCGGTTCCCTTACCGGGTGCGCTGTCTACTGTAATATAACCGCCGCTTTGCTTAATAATTCCATAAACGGTGGAAAGGCCCAGTCCGGTGCCTTTTCCTTTTGGTTTGGTGGTAAAAAACGGCTCGAAAATTTGCGGAATTATTTTTTCATCCATGCCCATACCGGTGTCCGAAACAGATAATTTAACATAGCGGCCCGGCTGCATTGAAGGAATGACCGGCTTTTCGTTTTCCTTTAAAATCAGTTCGCAGGAACCGATCTGCAGTTTACCGCCATTGGGCATGGCATCCCGTGCATTAATTACCAGATTCATTATGACCTGCTCAAGCTGGCCGGAATCCGCTTTAATTTTAAGGGGAGTCTCTGCCAGGCGGGTAATCAGTTCCACATTCTCCCCGATTATGCGCCGCAGCATATTCTTTAATTGCAGCACCAGCGTATTCAGATCCACCACTTTGGGTTGAAGCACCTGTTTACGGCTGAATGCCAGCAACTGGCGCGTCAGCGCTTCGGCACGGGAAGCGGCATCACGGATGTGCCCGATATTCTTAGCAAATGCGGCATTCTCCGGCAGAGTAACCAGTGCCAGTTCACTGTATCCGCTGATTACCGTGAGTAAATTATTGAAATCATGAGCGATTCCGCCGGCCAGTTTCCCAATTGCTTCCATTTTCCGGGACTGCTGTAGCTGTTCTTCCAGATGTTTACGGTCGGTAACATCTTTTATGGTACCCACAAACCCCACAGGAGTGCCGGAGTCATCTTTTAAAACCCCCACACTGATCTCGACCGGGAATTTGCTGCCGTCTCTTTTCAACCCTTTAAACTCAATGCTTTTCACCACATCCGAATGCAAAATCTGAAGAATAACCCTGCGGACCTGAGAACGCTGTTTTGCATCGATAAAGGTGAAAACCCTTTCATTTACCACCTCATTTTTATTGCGGTATCCGAACATTTTCAGGCAGGATTCATTCATTTCCTGAAGCCGGGCATTCATATCAGTAACAAAGATACCGTCCACAAAGGACTGAAACATGGCCCGCATCTTCTCTTCGGACTTGCGTAATGCGCTTTCTGCACGATAGCGGTCGGTCACATCTCTTACAAGGACCAATTCGGCGTTTTCACCTTCATAACGAATTAAGCTGGCATTCACCTCCGCATACAAATAGCTCCCGTCATAGCGCAGCAGGCGCGTTTCATATACACTTACAACCTCTTCACCGCGGCTGCGGCGGCGATAATACTCCAGGACTTTCGGCTTTTCCTCCGGGTGAACATAATCCAGGAATGGCTTCTCTATAATCTTTTCAGCCGGTTCACCCCTCATTTTACACAGGCGCGGATTCACATATTTTACCAGTGAGTCCTGAATAATAATAATCGCATCGTTGGCTTTTTCAACCAGGGTGCGGTATTTTTCTTCACTTTCCCGCAACGCCGCATCCGCTTTTTTCCGGTCCTCAATATTGCGGATAATCGCCAGCACTTTGACATCATTTACGGTATCCATCTGCTTTAAACTGATTTCGCAATAAAATGGGGTCCCGTCCATACGCAGGTGGACCCATTCAAAAAACTGCGGTTCGCCATTTAATACCTGATTCAGATAATTAACGGCCATTTCTTTGCTGAGTTTTCCGCAGGGCTGCCGTTCAGGTGAAAAAGCGAGCGGGGAATGGTTTATAATATCTTCACGGCGGCAGCCGAACATCGACAGGGCTTTAGGATTACAGTCCAGAAAAGATTTACCATCCATTAAGAAGATGGCATCAGCAGCGTAATTAAAAAGGCTGCGATAACGATTTTCACTTTCCCGGAGGGACATTTCCGCCTTTATCCGCTGGGTAATATCCCGCAGAATGACCTGTAAAGCATGGGAGGTTCCAAAGGGGATTTTTGTGCAGAGACCTTCCACCCATTTTGTATGCTTATGAACATCCTGAATTTTGTATTCCGTCCATATTCCCCCTTTTCCCTGTTCCGCCATTTGTATTTGTTCCCTGATAAAGGGGCGGTATTTGGAATCAACTATATCAAAAACATTCAAATCGTAAACAAACTCGTTTGGTTTCAGGCCGAAAAGATATCTGGCGGAGCGGTTGCTGAATAATACCAGGCCTCGGGCATTAATAATGATGCTGGATTCTCGGAGATTATTTACCAGTGAGAGATAGAACCGTTCACTGTCCTTAAGTGAAACTGTATATTGACGGAGTTTTTTCTCCTGTGCTTCCAGTTCGGCTATCCGCTGACGGAGCCGGTTTAATTCCGGCTGGTCATTTTTTACATTTATTTCAGTCATTAACGGTTTTGCTCAAATATCATTAAAACCCGGACGGGCTGCGCTCAGGCTGTCCAGCCGGCCGGTTTTTCGGATTAAAGCTGAACTAATCCTCCGGTCAGAAGTCTATTTCTGTACGCTCTTTTATTTATCGGATAAATTTCAAATCTCTGAACGTAAAATTAGAGATATCCTATTATATTATCAGGAACCGCTTAGGTTATTATTATGAATAAAGGATGCCCATCCGGGCACATCCTTATAATTCCCTGTCCCGGCCTTCCTTTCTCCCTCTGAAATCTGTCATTCTTTATCTTTGCCGCCGGATTGAAGCGCATTCAAGAATTTGTCCAGATCTTCCCGGTTATTGTAAAAATGGGGCGCAACCCTGATATGGCCCTCCCGCAGTGAAACGGTAATCGCTTTCTTTTTCAGATTTTCATACACTTCCTCCGCACGGTTATGTTTGAAGGAAACAATTCCGGAGCGGTGTTCCGGCGATGGATCCGTAAAAAGAGAATACCCCGTCTCCTGCAAACGGGTGATCAGGTAGTCCGTATTTTGCAGAATCTTCTCCTGAATTGCGGCCGGCCCGACTTCCAGCATCATTTCCAAAGAAGCGGATGCGGCAATAACACCGGCGGTATTAAACGTGCCGGGCTCAAAGCGGGTGGCGGTTTCCGCAAACGGCTGGCGGTAATTGAAAAAATCCCAGGGGGTTTCCAGACTCAGCCAGCCGGCCACGGCCGGATATACTTCATGAAAAATTCTGGGTGAAATATAGACAAAGCCCAAGCCGGCAGGCCACATCAGCCACTTGTGTCCACTGGTTGCCAGAAAATCAATCCCCCACTCCTGCACATTCATCTGCAATGCGCCCAGCCCCTGAATTGCATCCACGCAAAAAATGATCCCATGCCGTCGGCATAGGCGGCCAATCGCTTCTAAATCTGATCTGAACCCATTCATAAATTGAACAAAACTGATGGAAAGCAGGCGAGTCCGCGGTGTTATCGCCGCGTGTAAATCTTCCAGTTCAATCCGTCCGTTGCGATGATGAACAAAATCGATAATAACCCCATTCCGCTCCAGATTTAAAAAGGGTATCACATTGGCGGGAAATTCAAAATCATTTAGCAGAATACGGTCGCCGGACTGCCAGTTTAAGCCCCGGGCCAGCACGTTTAACCCGGCGGAGGTATTGGGAACAAGCGCAATACCCGCAGCCTCGCCATTAATTAAACGGGCAATTTGCGATACAAACTGCTCTTTACTGTCCCTGGCTGCCGGCCAGAATTCAATATTGCCCGTGGAGCGCATTTCCAGAAATTCTTCTATGGCTTTCCGGGCGCGGATATTCATGGGGGAAATTGCCGCATGATTTAAATAAGTTTGTGTCTGCAGGTGCGGAAACAGTTCTCGGTAAGTATTCCAGTCTACCATTATTATCTCCCTTTTTTCAGGAATAAAATTAAAGGAAAAGGACAAAAGGTAAAAGGCAAATGTTATTCAGCACATTTGGCCCAGAACCGGGAAGGCTGGAAAGAGACGGATTACCGGGAACTAACTTTTACTCTCTTTTTTAAAACAACCAAAAGACTTAAGGAGAATTTATGAGCGTGCATCCATTAGCCGGAAAAACAGCCCCTCCTGATAAACTGAGCAACATTCCCTATCTGGTTTCCGCCTATTTCGCCTGCCAGCCGGATCCCGAAAACAAACAGCAGCAGGTTTCTTTCGGGACTTCCGGACACCGCGGCAGTTCCCTGGAAAATTCATTTAATGAAAATCACCTGCTGGCAGTCTGCCAGGCCATCTGCGATTACCGGCAGGAAAATGGAATTGAGGGTCCGCTGCTGCTGGGGAAGGATACTCACGCACTTTCCGAACCGGCATTTGTAACGGCAGTGGAAGTATTTGCGGCCAATGGCATTCATGTCCTAATTCAGGAAAAAAGAAGTTTTACTCCGACGCCGGTTATATCCCATGCCATTTTAATTTACAACCTTGAAGGTAAAAAATCCCCGGCGGACGGCGTGATTATCACCCCGTCGCATAATCCGCCGGAAGACGGAGGCATTAAATATAACCCGCCCAGCGGAGGGCCTGCCGATTCGGGCATTACTTCCAAAATAGAAGAAAAGGCCAACCGGCACCTGCTGAATGGCTTGAAGAAGGTCAAACGATTACCCTATTCCAGAGCTCTTAAGTCGGAATATATCAGTGAACATGATTTTATTACGCCCTATGTTGCCGACTTAAAAAATGTGCTGAATATGAAAGCCATTGCAGAATCCGGCTTAAAAATCGGGGTTGATCCCATGGGCGGCTCAGGCATTTATTTCTGGGAACCGATTGCCGGAACT
>JBAPTX010000660.1:0-3382 GCA_049282375.1 Calditrichia bacterium | reverse complement strand
GACATCGCCGGGCTGCTGAAGTATGATTACCGGATTGCCGATGAAACTACCGCTCAACTGCAGTATAAACTTTCCCCCTTCCTGATTCCCGGTCTGGATGCGCATCTGCTGGTCTTTATCAACGGGCGGTGGTCCCCGGATTTATCGGAAATCCGGGAAGAAAAGGACGAGGGCGTGGTGATCAGCAGCCTGAAAACGGCCCTGGAAAACCGGCACCCTGCCCTGGAAGGGAAACTCTCCCGTGTGGCAGATTTCCGTGAAGATACTTTTACCGCGCTGAATACCGCCTTTGCACTGGACGGGGTTTTCGTTTTTGTCCCGGCGGGAAAAACAATTGCAAAGCCGGTGCACATTATAAATCTTGCGATTCCCGGCGAAAAACCATTTCAGTCCCATCCCAGGAATTTATTTATTCTGGAAGAAGGCAGCAGCGCCACCATCATCGAATCCCATGAACATGCCGGGAGCGGCGTGTATTTACAGAATGTCGTCGGCGAAATTACCATCGGGGATAAAGCGGAGCTTAAACATTACCGCATTCAGAACGAAAGCCGTGAATCCTACCGCATCAGCACTATGCAGGTGGAACTGGGCCGGGAATGCCGTTACACCGGTCTGGGTCTGGACCTGGGCGGAGCGCTGGTACGGAACAACACCAATCTGCTGATCGGGGGCGAATACAGCGAAGCCAATCTCTATGGATTTTACCTGGTCAGCGGGCGCCAGCATATTGACAACCATACCAATATTGATCATGCCGCGCCCAACTGCGATTCCAACGAGTTGTTCAAGGGAATTCTGGCGGATAAAGCCCGGGGTGTGTTCAGCGGCACCATTTACGTGCGGCGCGATGCTCAGAAAACAAATGCTTTTCAGTCCAATAAAAATCTCCTGCTGAGCGAAGAGGCCGAAATCGACAGCAAGCCGCAGCTTAAAATATTTGCCGATGACGTGAAATGCAGTCACGGTGCCACCATAGGCCAGCTGGATGAAGAAGCGTTGTTTTATTTGCGCCAGCGCGGGCTCAGCATCAGCGAAGCCAATACCATGCTGCGCTACGCCTTTGCCGCGGATGTTTTTAACCGCATTGAGCTGGCCCCGCTGAAAGAGTATGCCGATCAGAAAGTAAACAAACGTATTTTAAACGAGATTTCAGCCGGTTAACTGCAGATCAGTTATCAGGCTGCCGTCAAACAGGCAAGAGAGATTTATCATGACCGAAGAAAATTTATCCCACGAAGCGCTTGAAGAAAAAATTGTCGAAATCCTGAAAACAGTTTACGATCCCGAGATCCCGGTGGATATTTACGAGCTGGGATTAATTTACGATATACGTATTGACGAATCCAATGTGGCGCATGTCAAAATGACGCTGACCTCCCCCGGCTGCCCGGTGGCGGGCACTCTTCCCGGAGAAGTAAAGGACCGGGTTCAGTCGGTTATCGGGGTTGAAGACGCCAAAGTGGAAATCGTCTGGGATCCCCCCTGGACACCGGACATGATGAGCGAAGAAGCCAAGCTGGAACTGGGATTTATGTAACTACATGATTAAAGTTTATAATATTGGCTCCATCAGAGCCGTTCTAAATCGCAAAAACTTCAGCCGCTTAGAGCTGACTGCCAAATGCGATACTGTCAACTTCAGAAATGTGTTAACAACAATAGTTTAAAAAGGGAGCAACCATGAAAAATATAGATCTACGGTATATGCCCACTTACGATCCCGCCTCCGTGCAGTATATGCGGGATGAGTTAAAATCAGTGGGTTTCAGCGAACTGCTCAGCCTGGAGGATGTGGATAAAGCGCTGTTAAATAACAGCGGTGAAACCGCTCTGCTGGTGGTGAACTCGGTCTGCGGCTGTGCCGCCGGGGGCGCCCGTCCGGGAGTGGCACACGCCCTGCAGCATTCTACCATCCCGGAACACCTGGTGACGGTTTTTGCCGGTATGGAAAAGCGCGCCGTGGAATACGTGCGCCAGCGTTTCCTGTCCGATTACGTGCCGTCTTCTCCGGTTATCGCTTTGATAAAAAATGGTGAAGTCGTTTTCATCATGGAGCGGAAAGATCTGGTGGAAAAAGAGCCGGAACAGATTGGCGAAATTCTGCGGGAACAGTTCGACAAGTTCTGCAAACGGCAGGGACCATCGATTTCCCCTGAAGAATATGATCAGTTAAGTTTTACCATCCAGTGCAGCTCCAATCTGCCGCGCTACGAAAACGGATAAAAAAGCGATTTACCTGCAGAAATCCGGCGGCAGACTGCTAAAAAAACTGCTGCCGGATTTATTGCCAAAGAATCCGCTTACATTTTTTTTATTATGAAAATTACCGCACAGGAAGAATATGGACTGCGTATCCTTCTGCGAATTGCCTTCAGTGATTCGCCGGAAGGCATCAGCATTCCCCAGATCAGTAAACTGGAAGGCATCTCGCAGCATTATGTGGGGAAGCTCTGCCGTTTGCTGCGTCTGGCCGGATTTATCAACAGCTCCCGCGGCAAAGAGGGCGGTTATACCCTGGCCCGCAGTCCGGGTGATATCCGTTTAAAGGCGGTTCTGGAAAGTCTCGGTGGACGGCTCTACACGCCGGAATTCTGCGGCAGTCATACCGGAAACCTGAAAGCCTGCACTCATACAGTGGATTGTTCCGTGCGGTCCGTCTGGATGCTGGTGCAGCAGTCAGTGGATACTATTCTGCAGCAGATGACCCTGCAGCACCTGCTGCCGGGCAGCGGCGAAGAGCTTCCCCTTTCTGAATTTATTTTTGAAATGAATGATCAGTCGCGGTAAAGATGAGGGAAATTGCAGTGAAATTCAATATCAATTATTGATCTTTCCGCTGCCGTCCAAACAGGCTATCCGGCTGGTTCTTAAATACTTTATTATTGAAAATAATTCTCTCCTTACTTCCCTAAAATGCCCCCAGAGACGCACCGATTAAAGTCCACTGCGCTGCCGCCGCTGCTGTAATAACGGCAGTAGAAACCAGCGGATGCGGCCGCTCCTCAGCACTTTCTGAAAAAGAGCCGAGTACCGATACCCCAAAGCCGAGTATCAATCCGCTGCCGCCGCCGATAATCGCACCGTATTTCAGTCCTTCACCCATACCTTTTTTATGATCCGCAAATTGAACTTGTTTGATCTCGTCACTTGGCAAAACTTTTCTGCCGGTATCATTTTGTACAGGTAGTCAAGTATTTTAGGATGTTATTCACAAATAACGATGAACTGAAAAATCTATTCTTAAATGAACGAGGTGAGATGAACTAACTGACTTTCAGATGACTTTCGGCAGGTTGCTCATGGGCAGATCGCAACAGACTCAATGCCCCGATCCCACTCAGTAAAAATCCGGAAATGAGCAAGTTGAGCGGGACAATCA
>JBAPTX010000659.1:0-2390 GCA_049282375.1 Calditrichia bacterium | reverse complement strand
ACACATTACAATCCATTTCAGAAAAACTGAATGCATTTTTTAAACCGGTTGGCGCATCCGTAAGCTTTTCGGAATAATAAAAGGGGCTTACTATTTTTTAACAGTAAGCCCCTTTCAAGATTACGGTTTATCAGCTACCTTAATAATAGCATTTTCTTGATAGATAAATTGTTTCCGGCAACCACACGGTAAATATAGACACCACTTGCAGTTTTTTGCCCAATATCATTTGTGCCGTCCCAACTGACAGAGTGATAGCCCGCCTCGCGCTTTTCATTTATTAAGGACCTGACCCGCTGGCCTAAGATATTATAGACTTCAATATAAACATGGCTATTTTCCGGTAGAGCAAAATCAATTACGGTTTCCGGATTGAAAGGATTAGGATAGTTCTGGTGAACGGCAAATTCAAGAGGGATCATCTCTTCTCTTGACAGCCGCAGTGAGGTAACCGCCGGACTGGTAATCTGAACGGCTTCTCCTGCTTTAAGCACATGAACTTTATCTGTTCCGCTTTCAGTGAGCACATACTGATAGTGTTTCTCCACCGGCAGGTTGTCAGCAGAGATGCTGACCGGATAGGCAGAAGACTGGAGATTGATAATGGCTTCATTACTCTCTGCAATGCGGTAATCCCCGGCAAAGCGCACATCGAAGGCACCGGCAGGCGGTAATGGCGGCAGGCTGTAGCTCAGCTTCTGCTCCGGATTTTCGAGTTCGACATTGAAATGCAAAGTCTGGTCAGTACCAGTAGCATCGGCAATGTTTAAAGCGGGATAGTCGCTTAAATCGGGAAGGGTAAAATAATTCTTTGAAAGTGTAGAGGATTGTGCTGTACAGTCAAAAACAATTTGGCCGGGAGAACTGGTTCTGACCCAATAACCTTCTCCCTGTTTGATACTGTCGGAGGGATAATAAGTATTACTGAATCCGAATAAAGTTCCGGGGATCAGTATGCCGCCCGGATCGTTTATCTCGGATAACGCCAGACTGCAGCCGATTCCACCTGAAATAATATTCCAGTCCGCAATTAAATTAATAGCGAGATTTGAAAGTGAGTAGCCTTCAATAAGGTTGGTTTCTGTTGCAGGGAACCGCAGCCAGAACCCCAAACCAGTTTCCAGTGAGTCCACATTGATGTAAGTACTGTTCCAGCCAAAACAAGTTCCGGGAATGGCATTTGGATAAACATCCATGTAATAAGTATCAGTTATATCAAGCGGCAGGCCCAGTAAATTCCAGTCAGTTAATACATTTTGTTGAAATTGGGCATTTGAAGGTGGATGGCTGTAGCTTTCTCCGCCTGGACCTCCATAAGCTCCAATATCATTTCTCGTCCCATCAACATCATTGAAGGATGGAGCCGGATCGCCGGCATCAATGCAGGGGGAATTAGCATAAAGATGATATAGTGAATCAGAAAATAGCGGATCGCTATTTAAAAGGTTTAATCCAGTAGTATCAAATCCATGTGTAAAAGTTGAAAAACCGAAGACATCATTGTATGCGATCTTGTCATTTCCCGCGATAAAGTTATCATGAACGATACCTGTATCTGGGGAATTTTCACTACATATAATATTGTTAAAAACCTTAACCCGGTACCAATCATAATCTGAAAGGTCATAAATATGAACAGGGCCCAAAATTACATTGTTAAACAAGTTTGCCTCACCCTGGTACCCTTTAATATCAACTTTCCCTCTGATAAAATTATTTTTCCCATAAAACCAGCATTCTTCATTTACCATAAGCCCTTTTTGTAAAAGAGAGTGAGTTAAATAGCAACTGGTGGATTCAGAAAACCGTGGAATATTTAGAAATTCGCAGCTATCCACATATATAGCACCCGAGTACTGTGTCCAAAAACCTACATTTGCATCAAAAATGATGTTTAGAAAACTAACCTTATTCAACACCTGAAAACCCATATTCCAATATGTCAGATGCGGGTGATTACTTCCCCAACTTTCAAAAAAGAGAGAATTGTAAGACCTGCTGGAATTATTAAGAATGTCATTATACATTCCCTGTGCAATATGCACTGTGTCCGCCGGATTATCTAATCCGTCCAGCACATCCAGAGCCTTGTTAATTGTTTGGAATGGGTTCAGCAAACTGCCATTTCCTGTTATATCATTTCCATTTATCTGAGCCACATACCAGTTCGGCCCTTCATACTGTGGTACGGTAGGATTCATTAAGTTCTCATACCAGGCAATCTTATCATCATTGTAAGATGCGGAAAGAATATCCTTGTCCCCGTCTCCATCGACATCTTCAGCGTAAACTGAAAAAGCACTGGGAGCGCTGGTGGATATTATATGTGAAGTAAAATTCTCATTGCCATCATTCTCGTACCAGGCAATTTTATCATCATAGTCAGAAGC
>JBAPTX010000658.1:0-3600 GCA_049282375.1 Calditrichia bacterium | reverse complement strand
TGGCGCTTTTCGGCAGGCATATGGCCCGTCCGCTGGCAACTGCCATCGGGGTGGGATCGGTGGGGATTTCCGCCCTGCTGACCCTGCTGCTGGCATTTCAGTTCTGGACTGCACCCCCGCCGGGATATCAGTTCACGCAGTTGTTGTGGACCTGGATGGCGGTATTAGGGTTCTCACCTTCCATTGCATTTTACCTGGACGCGCTGTCCCTGATCTTCATTCTGGTGATTACCTTTGTCGGTTTCCTGATTCATCTTTATTCAACTGAATTCATGCAGAAGGAGGAAGGCTACAGCCGCTTTTTTGCCTACATGAACCTGTTTGTCGGCTCCATGCTGACTCTGGTGCTCGGTAACAACCTGCTGCTGCTGTATCTGGGCTGGGAAGGTGTGGGGCTGTGCAGCTATTTGCTGATCGGCTTCTGGTATAAAGATCCCACAAACGGCTACGCTGCCCGCAAGGCATTTGTAGTCACGCGGGTGGGCGATACTGCCATGGCCATCGGCCTGTTTCTGCTTTTTACCCAGTTGGGAACATTAAATATTCAGACACTGCTGACGGAAGCGCCAGAGCAATGGGCTGCCGGATCACATTTGGCGATCTGGGCGGCAGCGCTGCTGTTGGGGGGCGCTGTGGGCAAATCGGCCCAGTTGCCGCTGCAGACCTGGCTGCCGGATGCCATGGCCGGCCCGACTCCGGTCAGCGCTCTGATCCATGCCGCCACAATGGTTACCGCCGGCGTTTATCTGATCGCCCGAACGCACGTGCTGTTTGCGCTGGCGCCGCCGGTACAAACCGCCGTTGCCGTTATCGGCGCCGCTACGCTGCTGCTGGCCGGATTTACCGCGCTCACCCAGCACGATATCAAACGGGTGCTGGCTTATTCCACCATCAGCCAGATCGGCTACATGTTCCTGGCGCTGGGTGTGGGCGCCTGGTCAGCCGCTATTTTTCACTTCATGACCCACGCCTTTTTTAAGGCGCTGCTGTTTCTGGGCGCAGGGGCGGTGATTCTCTGCCTGCATCACGAGCACAATATGTTTAAAATGGGCGGGCTGAAAAAACAGCTTCCGGTCACCTTTTGGACCTTTCTGATCGGGGCTGCTTCGCTCGCGGCGTTGCCGTTGATTACTGCCGGATTTTACAGTAAAGACCTGATCCTCTGGCGCGTTTTTTCCAGCGAGCAGGGAAGTGTCTGGTTGTGGCTGGCGGGACTGCTGGGTGCTTTTATTACCGCGCTTTACACCTTCCGCATGATTTTTGTCACCTTTTACGGGGAAGCAAAAATGCAGGCCACGCATCGGCCGGGCATGCGCATAAAACTGCCCCTGATTGTGCTGGCGGTACTCTCCATTATCGGCGGGTTTGTTGAGCTGCCCCATACAATGGGCGGATTCGAACTGTTCTCCGGATTTCTGGGCAGCACGCTCCCGGCGGTTCAAGCTGTTCATCATGGCATTGCTACCGAATTGTTGCTGCAATTGCTTGCCGCGGTGCTGGCACTGCTGGGAATTTTTCTCGCCTGGTATTTTTACCTGCGGAAACCCGCCCTTTCCGAGCAGATCTCGAACAATTCCCGATCGCTCCACCGGTTCTGGTTCTCCGGCTGGGGATTCGACCGGCTGTATGACCGGCTGTTTGTCTTCCCGCTGGTCTGGTTTTCAAACATTAACAAAAATGATTTTATCGACCAGATTTACGTGGGCATTGCGGCCACTCATCGCCTGCTGCACCGTGCACTGAGCCGCACCCAAAGCGGCCGGCTGCGCTGGTATCTCGCCGGTATCGTGATCGGCGCAATTCTCACCCTATCAGTCGTGGTGGTCCTATGATTTTATTATGGCTTATCATCATCACCCTGGGCGGCGGTCTGCTGGCCTGGATTTCTGGTAAATTCAGTGATGTGCTGCCGCGCTGGGTTTCGCTGATCGCGCTGCTGATTGATTTTTTCCTGGGCCTCTCCCTCTGGCTCACCAGCGCGCCCCGTTTTTTATTTTCCGGCACAGGCAGATGGCTGGCGGAACTGGACTCCGCCTGGATTCCGCAGCTCGGTATCCGCTTCACCATGGGAATGGATGGTCTGAGTCTGCTGCTGGTGATGCTGACCATTTTTTTAGGGATTCTCTCCGTATTGGCATCCTGGAGGGAAATCCGGGAGCGGGTGGGATTTTTCCATTTCAATCTGATGTGGATTCTTGCGGGAATCATGGGAGTGTTCCTGGCGCTGGACCTGTTCCTGTTCTATTTCTTCTGGGAAATCATGCTGGTACCCATGTATTTCCTGATCGGCATCTGGGGACATGAGAACCGCATCTATGCCGCCTTTAAGTTTTTCATTTTTACTCAGGCCAGCGGCCTGCTGATGCTGCTTTCCATTTTGGGGTTCTATTTTATTCATGCCCATAATACCGGTATCTATACCTTTAATTACCAGCAGTTGCTGGGAACGGAACTGCCGCCGGTTACGGCCATGTGGCTGATGTTAGGTTTCATTATTGCCTTTGCGGTGAAGCTGCCTGTAGTGCCGCTGCACACCTGGCTGCCGGACGCCCACACCGAAGCACCTACCGCCGGAAGCGTAATCCTGGCCGGCCTACTGCTGAAAACCGGCGCCTACGGTTTGCTGCGCTTCGTGCTGCCTTTCTTCCCGGAGGCAGCCGCATCCTTTGCCCCTATTGCCATGCTGCTGGGGGTCATCGGGATTCTCTACGGGGCCAAACTGGCCTTTGCCCAGACCGACCTGAAGCGGCTGGTGGCATATACCAGTGTCAGTCACATGGGATTTGTGATGCTGGGGCTGTTTGCCTTTAATCAATTAGCCCTGCAGGGAGTGGTAATGCAAATGATTTGTCACGGCATCAGCACCGGGGCGCTGTTTATTCTGGTGGGCGGACTGCAGGAGCGGATTCATACCCGCGATATGAACCGGTTAGGCGGATTATGGCAAAATGTCCCGCGAATGGCCGGTGTTGCCATGCTGTTTGCAATGGCTTCGCTCGGCCTGCCGGGTCTGGGAAATTTTGTAGCGGAATTTCTGGTGCTGGTGGGCGCTTTCCAGGCCAATATTGTGATGACGGTGCTGGCGACGCTGGGTCTGATTGCCGCAACCGTTTATTCATTGAGAATTATCCAGCAGGTTTTTCACGGCAAAGAACGTGAGAGCTGGACGCTGCCGGATCTGGGAGCCCGGGAGCTGCTGGTTATGGGATTGATGATCCTGGTGATCGTCTGGCTGGGACTTTTCCCGCAGCCGGTGATGAACACCGCCCGACCGGCACTGGAAAAAATTGAACAGAGTGTGACCGCTAAATCCGGTGGTTCTGCAGTGCCTCTAGCCAGGCCGCGGATGTTCACGGATGAAACCCGGATAAACAAAAACTTTAATTCTAAAGAAAACAAGGTCGGGATCATCAAACAGTGAATTTCTTTGATTGACAATTTATGGTTCGAAAGATTTTCCAGAATAATAAAAATGATTATGAAGTTATCCGTGTGAATACGAGTTCATCCGCGGCTGATAAAAGAACAATCAAAAGGAGCAATTCATGACCGGGACGGATGTTCTGAGTCTGATGCCGTTTATCATCCTCAGCGCAGGTG
>JBAPTX010000657.1:0-5437 GCA_049282375.1 Calditrichia bacterium | reverse complement strand
GTTCCGTACTTCGAACGTCCCTGCTTACGGTCGTTTACTCCACTGGTATCCAGTGTTCCACGAATAATATGATAGCGCACACCGGGCAGGTCTTTCACACGACCACCGCGGATCAGTACAATTGAGTGCTCCTGCAGGTTGTGCCCTTCTCCCGGTATATAAGCCGTTACCTCAATTCCATTGGTCAGCCTCACACGGGCCACTTTCCGCAGGGCGGAATTGGGCTTCTTGGGAGTGGTGGTATATACACGGGTGCATACGCCACGTTTTTGCGGACTGCTGCCCAGTGCGGGGGCTTTGTTCTTTTTTTCCACTTGTTTGCGTCCGTAGCGCACTAACTGATTTATTGTTGGCAACGCAACCTCCTTAAACTTAAATCCGAAAAATCACAGACTTAAAAGTTAATGAAAGGGCCCTATTTTTTCAAACAGTTTTTTATTTTCTTCAGGGCCTTTATTCCGCCGGCACGGTTTCGGATACCGCCTCTTCTTCACCGGCTTTTGCTCTGGTTTCAACCTGCAATTGTTTGTACTTCTTCATTCCTGTACCAACAGGAATCAGGTTACCTACAATTACATTCTCTTTCAGACCGTACAGATAATCAACCTTGCCCGCCACAGCGGCTTCCGTCAGCACCCGGGTGGTTTCCTGGAATGAAGCGGCGCTGATAAAACTGTCCGTGGTAAGTGCGGCCTGGGTAATTCCCAGCAGTATGGGTTCCGAAGTGGCCGGTTCAGCCGCGCGGGCCTCTGCGGGGTTCTTTTCATTCTTCTGCAACTGGCGGTTGGTATATTCAAACTTCATCCGGTCTACCAGCTGCCGTTTACGGAAGCGGGAATCTCCGGGCTCCAGAATAACAACTTTATTCCGGATTTTTTCATTTTCATCTTTAAAGAAGAACTTGTTTATGGTATCGCCTTCCAGGAAGCGGGTATCGCCTGGATCCAGCACCCGAACGCGCTGCATCATCTGACGAACAATTACTTCGATATGCTTATCGTCGATACTCACACCCTGCAGCCGGTAAACTTCCTGAATTTCATTTACCAAATATTCCTGCACCTTATTAGGTCCCAGAATCTGAAGGATATCATGGGGAGCAATGGAGCCTTCGGTAAGCATTTCGCCGGCTTTTACATAATCTCCATTATGAACCAGCACATGCTTGCTGTACGGCACTGAATATTTTTTCTTTTCCAGCGTTCCTTCAACAATAATTTCGCGGATACCGCGCTTGATGGTTCCAAACCGCACGACACCATCCACTTCGCTTACTACCGCCTGCTCTTTCGGTTTACGGGCTTCAAACAGCTCGGCAACACGCGGCAAACCACCAGTGATATCACGCGTCCTTCCGATTTCGCGCGGGATACGCGCCAGCACAGTGCCTGCTTTAATTTTTTGACCATCGCTCACTCTGATCTGCGCTTTAACCGGCAGAATATGAGTGGCAACGATTTCATCCTCATCATCCACAACGCGGATATGCGGACTTAAATTCTTATTCCGCGATTCAATAATTACCCTCTGTTTCTGAAGAGTCTGATCATCCAGTTCCTCCCGGGCGGTTACATTCTCCACAATGTCCACGAACTTTACCGTTCCCGGTTTTTCGGAAAGGATAACCGTCGAATAAGGATCCCACTCGAAGAGCACTTCTCCCTTTTTCACCTTCTGTCCTTCTTCCACCAGCATGATGGAGCCGGATTGCACATTGTATTTAACAAGAGTGCGGTCTTCCTTATCCACCACCAGAATTTTTCCGTGCTGGCCGAGAGCAACGGTGCGTTGTTCTGCTTCGCCTTCTTCACCTTCCAGCTCACTGGTAATGGAGCGAAGATTATCGAATTTGATGATGCCGTCAAACCGGGAATGCACCTGCGATTGAGCGGCAATCCGGCCGGCAATACCACCGATATGGAAGGTACGAAGGGTAAGCTGTGTGCCGGGTTCGCCGATACTCTGGGCAGCCATTACACCAGCCGCTTCGCCGATATCCACCAATCTTCCGGTGGCCAGATTGCGTCCGTAGCAAAGGGCGCAGACACCCCGCTCCGCTTCACAAGTCAGAACCGAGCGAATCTTTACCGACTCGATCGCTGATTCATCGATCATGATAGCTCTTTCTTCGTCCACCAGTTCGCCGGCACCGACAATCAGCTCGCCGGTTAGCGGATCTTCAATATCGTCCACGGCGACACGGCCCAGAACACGGTCTGCCAGCGATTCAATAACCCGTTCACCTTCTTTAATGGGGAAAGTATCTATACCCAGAATGGTGCCGCAGTCATATTCGCTGATCATCATATCCTGTGCCACATCCACCAAACGGCGGGTCAGGTAACCGGCATCTGCTGTTTTCAATGCCGTATCCGCCAATCCCTTCCGGGCGCCGTGGGTTGAAATAAAATATTCCTGTACAGTAAGACCTTCCAAAAAATTTGCAGTAATGGGGTTTTCAATAATTTCGCCCGTTTGTCCGGTCAATGTCTTCTGCGGTTTGGCCATTAAACCCCTCATACCCGCCAACTGGCGAATCTGCTCGCGGCTTCCCCGTGCACCCGAATCGGACATCATATACAAGGAGTTGAATCCTTCCTTATGAACTTTCAAAATGGTGAACAATTCCGAAGAAACCTGTTCGGTAACATGTGTCCAGATATCGATTACCTTATTATAGCGTTCGCCGTCGGTAATAATTCCCATCTGATACTGGTTCTCCAACTGGCGGACTTCTTCATATGCTTTATCAATAATTTCGCTTTTGTTTTCCGGAATCACCACATCATCCAGCCCGATACTGGAACCGGCCAATGTGGAAAAGCGGAATCCGAGATTCTTGAGCGCATCCAGAAACTGAACCGTGCGCAGGTTTCCAATATTTTTGTAAATCTGGGAAATCAGGCCTTCCAGTGTTTTTTTGGTCATTACTTTGTTAATGAAACCCATTTCCTGGGGCACAATCTCGTTAAACATGACTTTACCCACAGTGGTATCCACCATTCCCTTATTGATCCGCACCTTAATTTTGGCATGCAGATCTAATTTTTTATCGTTATAGGCAACGATTACTTCGGCAGGAGAGGAGAAAATTTTCCCTTCTCCCAACACACCGGAGCGCTCTTTGGTAACGTAGTAGCAGCCTAACACCATATCCTGGGAAGGAATGGCAAGGGGACGGCCATTTGCCGGTGACAGAATATTATGAGAGGACAACATCAGCAGACGCGCCTCCAGTTGCGCTTCATAAGAAAGCGGCACATGAACTGCCATCTGGTCACCGTCAAAGTCGGCATTAAAAGCCGCACACACCAGCGGGTGAATTTCAATGGCTTTGCCTTCGATCAGCACCGGCTGAAATGCCTGAATTCCCAGACGGTGAAGTGTCGGCGCACGGTTCAGCATTACCGGATGTTCATTTACAATTTCTTCCAGCACTTCAAAGACAATGGCATCGCGCTTTTCCACAAAACGCTTGGCACTCTTTACCGTCTTAACCACTTTGCGGTCCTGCAGTTTACGGATAATGAACGGTTTGAATAACTCCACCGCCATTTCTTTGGGCAGTCCGCATTCATACAAACGCAGTTTGGGACCCACCACGATTACCGAGCGTCCTGAATAATCCACCCGTTTACCGAGAAGATTGAGGCGGAAACGGCCCTGTTTACCGCGAAGCATATCCGACAGGGATTTCAGCGGGCGATTGCCGTCGCTGCGTACAGCCGTGGTGCGTTTGGTATTATCAAATAAGGCATCCACCGCCTCCTGCAGCATACGCTTTTCATTGCGCAGAATCACTTCAGGGGCTTTGATGTCAATTAATTTTTTTAGACGGTTATTGCGGATAATGACCCGGCGATAAAGATCATTAAGATCACTTGTGGCAAAGCGGCCGCCTTCCAGCGGAACCAGCGGACGCAATTCCGGGGGAATAACCGGAACCACATCCATAATCATCCACTCCGGGCGGTTTTTCAGCTCACCGTCTTCGCGGGTTCTGAAGGCTTCTACGACTTTAAGCCGCTTCAGGGCTTCATGTTTTTTCTGTTTGGATTTTTCTGTTTTCAGCACATTGCGCAGACTGGCAGACAACTCTTCCACATCAATACGGCGGAGCATGTCGCGCATGGCTTCACCGCCCATTCCGGCAACAAACTTATCGGGATTATCGTCCGTCAGGCTACGTTCTTCCGGGGATAAGCCTTCCACTACATTCATATATTCTTCTTCTGTCAGCACATCTCCGGCTTCAAAACTGGTCTTGCCGGGCTGAATAACCACATATGCTTCGTAATAAATAATTTTTTCCAGATCCTTGGGAGAAATATTCAGCAAGTAACCGATTTTAGTTGGTGTGGAACGAAAATACCAGATGTGCACAATAGGTACTGCCAGACTGATATGACCCATCCGTTCCCGCCGCACGGCTTTGGTGGTTACCTCCACTCCGCAGCGGTCACAAATAATGCCTTTGTAACGAATGCGCTTGTACTTACCGCAATGACATTCCCAATCCTTTACCGGCCCGAAGATCTTTTCGCAAAAAAGTCCGTCCTTTTCCGGCTTAAATGACCGGTAATTGATTGTTTCCGGTTTGGTGACTTCGCCAAAGCTTTTTTCCAGAATGGCATTGGGAGAAGCCAACCCGATGGACATTTTAGAAATCTGCCCTTTTTTGGGTAAGTTGTCGATGCTCAAACGTTCTTTGACATCTAATCTATTCATAAAATTTTTACCCTCTTTTAATTGTTAAAAGATGCCCGGTCAGGGCAGCTTTTATTCAACTTTGATGTCGATACCCAGACCCTGGAGCTCCTTAATTAAAACATTAAAGGATTCCGGGCGGCCGGGTTCCGGCAGGTTATCGCCCTTTACAATCGCCTCAAATACTTTTGTGCGTCCCTGCACATCATCGCTTTTGTAGGTCAAAACTTCCTGCAGTGTATTTGCGGCGCCGTAGGCCTCCAGTGCCCACACTTCCATTTCCCCGAATCGCTGCCCGCCGAACTGCGCTTTTCCGCCCAGCGGCTGTTGGGTAATCAGCGAGTACGGGCCAATAGAACGGGCATGAATTTTGTCATCCACCATATGAGACAACTTCATCATGTAGATATAACCGACCGTTACTTCCTGATCAAATTTCTCACCGGACTGCCCGTCATAAAGGCGCATTTTACCGCTTACAGGCAAGCCGGCTTTCTGCATTTCCTCCAATACCTCCTGGTGCGAAGCGCCATCGAATACCGGAGTGGCATAATACTTGTCCAACACCTTTCCTGCCCATCCCAGGGTGGTCTCAAAAATCTGCCCCAGGTTCATACGGGAAGGCACACCCAGCGGATTTAAAACAATATCCACCGGTGTTCCGTCAGGCAGGAACGGCATATCTTCAACAGGTACTACTTTGGCGACAACCCCTTTATTACCATGGCGG
>JBAPTX010000656.1:0-8143 GCA_049282375.1 Calditrichia bacterium | reverse complement strand
GAAAACGGCTGACCGCCACATCAGGATCGCCGTCTCCGTCAATATCGCCAATAGAGAGATGCCCGTGATAATCAATATCACCGCTCTGCCAGGAAGGGTCTGGCGGGAAGGTGCCATCGCCGTTATTATAATAAACCACCACCCGCTGCCGGGCCATATCATTTCCATTTGCGGCAACCAGATCATCCCGGCCATCGCCATTGATGTCGGCAACTCCCAGTCCGGTTGCATAATGCCCGCCGGCATTCGATTCCCATTCCGGCTGCGCATTAAAAACCTGCCCCCACAGCGAAGGGCAAGCAAGCAGAAATATCAATAATGTATTTTTCATCAGGTACTCCTTCCTTCAAAAAGAAGTATCAGCATCATTTTACAGGTTATTTTTTCGATTCAAGATACATTAACCCGGTTAATTTTCAGAAGACGGATCCTTCCCGGGATATTAAAAACCGAGAACCCGGGGCATTCCATACAAACCCGGTTTTTGATCTATTACCCAGCGCACCGCCTGCAGTGCGCCTTCCACAAAAATCGTCCGGTTCAGGGCAGAATGCTGCAGCAGAAGATTTTCATTTTCCCCCAAAAAATGCACCTGATGTTCTCCAATAACTGAACCGCCGCGGAGCGAGTGCAGCCCGATTTCGCTGCCGCGGGACAATTCTTTTCCCCGGCGGCCATACTGCAGCAGTTCTTCTCGGGATTTTCCCAGCGCCTGCGCCACTTTTTCCGCCAGCAGCAGGGCAGTACCGCTGGGCGCATCTTTTTTATTGCGGTGATGCGTTTCCACAATTTCCACATCGCTGTTTTTTAGTATTCCGGCAGCTGTTTCTGTCAATTTCAGCAGCAGATTGATTCCAATACTGAAATTAAAGGCCTGCACAACCGGAATATCTTCTGCTGCTTTTTGGAAGTCCGCCATCTGGGATTCGTCCAGCCCGGTGGTGCCACTGACCAGCGGAATTTGCTGTTTGCGGCATTGGTTTAAAATTTCAATTGCACCGCCTGGAAGAGAAAAATCAATTACCGCCTGCACCTCCGCCGGGATCTCACTGCCGGGAGGAAGCACCGGAACGCCGGCAAGCTCCCCGCCGGAGGGATCGAATCCGCAAGCAGCCTGAAAAACTTTTGAATCTCTCAGTTCCTGCAAAATTGCCCGGCCCATGCGCCCGCCGGCCCCGTTTACCGCAACAGAAATCATAAGCAAAATCTCCGGACTAACTGATCTATTCTTTTCTCTGCATAAAAGGGAAAATTTAATAACCAGCAATTTAAAAATTTCAGGAATTTGGCTAAATGCCCTATCCTGCCGGAGCAAAAAGCCCCACCAGCCAAAGGCTGAGCGACGGCATGTAGGTAATAATGGCCAGCGCCACCAGCAGGATAATCAGAAACGGCAGTGCCGCCGTGTACAGTTTAACAATCGGCTTATTGAAGCGGAAACTGGCAATAAACAGGTTCATTCCCACCGGGGGCGTGGAATAGCCGATGCCGAGATTGGCCAGAAAAATGATTCCCAGATGAACCGGGTCAACCCCAAAATTATCAGCGATCGGGATAATCAGCGGCACCACCACCATAATGGCGGAAAAGATGTCCATCATAAAGCCGACAATCAGCAGAAAGATATTCAAGGTCAGCAGAAAAAGAACTTTGCTGGTGATAAAGGTTCTCATGAACCCCAGAATTTTCATGGGGATTTCCGCATCAACCATATAATTGGCCAGCCCCAGCGCCGCACCCAGAATCACCAGAATGCCGCCGACCAGCACCATGCTTTCCCGCATAATTGCCGGCAGTTTGCTGAATTTGATGTCCCGGTAAATAAAGACCTCAACCACAAAAACATAAAAGGCGGTAACCGCTGCGGCTTCGGTAATGGTGATATAGCCGCCGTAAATGCCCACCAGGATGATGATCGGCAACGGGATTTCCCAACCGGCCTGCAGCGTGGCTTTTAATGCTTCCCGCCATTTAAAGGGCGTAGTCGGGATATTCCGGTCCCGCACATATAGAACGCTGTAAATGGACAGCAGCACCACCATCAGAATACCGGGCAAAATGCCGGCAATAAATAATTTATCAATGCTGACGCCGCTGACCACTCCATATAAGATAATGGGCAGCGAAGGCGGGAAGAGCAGCCCCAGATTACCGGATGCGGTCAGCATGCCGAGGGAGAATTTTTCCGGATAATTTTCCTTCAGTAAAACAGGATACAGCAGGCCGCCCAGGGCAATAATGGTAACGCCGGAAGCGCCTGTAAATGCCGTAAAAATGGCGCAGGAAACAAGCGTAACGATGGAAAGCCCGCCGGGAATCCACCCGAAAAGCGCCCGCGAAAAATCTACCAGCCGCCGGGGTGTATTGCTCTCAGCCAGTAAATACCCGGCAAAAGTGAACAGGGGAATGGCGACCAGAATGGGCATACTGGCCAGCCGGTACAACTCCACAATTACAGCGGATGAATCGATTCCGGCAAAATAAAAAGCGGCCAGCGCAACCGCGCTGATAATCGCGAAAAGGGGAGTACCGAACAGCGCCAGGGCAATCAGCAACAGACCAATGAGAAGTGTCGTCATATGGACTTTTCACCGGATTGAATTTCAGGATAAACTGGAAAAAAGACTTCCAGAATTTTCAGGATGAAACGTAAAGCCATCAGCGCAAAGCCAGCCGGAATAATGACCTGAATTATCCAGGCAGGGATATCGCTGAACAAAGTGGTGCCGAATTCCTTCTCGTAAGAAACAAATACCCAGGCGGCCTTCGCCAGCACAACACAGATAAAAGCTGTAAACAGGTAAGTAACGATACGGGCAGCCGGCAGAAGTTTTTCCGGCAGAAAACGGGTCAGGATATCAATGTTGATGTGCTTGTTCTCGCGGGTTGCCAGGGAAGCGCCGATGAACCCCACCCAGAGCACCAGATGTCGCAGAAAAATGTCCCCCCACAGCAGGCCTGTATCAAAAAAGTTGCGCAGTAAAACCTGCAGAAAGGAAAGCAGCACCATCACACTCAGCACCAGAATGATCATACCGTTTTCAAAAACGGCCAGACTGCTGTCAATTTTTTTTAGCAATGTTTTCATTGGATTTAAGTTTTCTGATTTTTTGTTGAACAGTTCTTTTAAACAGGTTTACCGCAAAGGTAAATACGGAATAAATATAAGGGCTAAATTGCAGACCCAAAAGTAATGATGTGAAAAGTAATTATTTTATGAAAGCATATTACAACAGGAAAATCCTGCATCGCCATCGCTTTGTAAAATCTTGTTGCATAATTCACAAAAAATTTTAAATTTAAGATATCTTAAAATAGAAGATTAAGTAATGTTCTCCGAATGATGTCCCCAGGAAAAAGGAGTTTAAAATGAAATTTTTCTATATCCTTACTGCACTTTTTTTATTACTTCCGCTGAGAACTTTCGGGGAAGATTATCAGAATTATGGATTTCAATTTTTTTTCGGCAGACAACCGAGCGCTAGATCCGAAGCCATGGGCAGGACCATGGTTGCATCTAATGACGGTGCATTTACAGCCTTTTACAATCCTGCTGCAACCTACATGAACAAGGGATTGAATGTGGCGTTTTCACACGGCGGGCCATTCTATTTATTGGATAATGCCCGATATTTATTTGGCGGGGCAACATACAATACAGGGAAATGGGGGACTGTGGGTCTTCACTATCACCGGTTTTCATGGGGAGATGAATTAATTATTAGTACAGCCGCAAGTCCGCAGGGATATGAGAGCTTCAAACCATTTTTGCAAATGCTGGCTCTAAATTATGCAATAGAAATCTATAATGGTTTCGCCATGGGAATAAATCTGAACTGGTTTTCCGATCATTATTTTAAGAAAAACCAAGATTCTTTTCCCGTAGATGCGGGAGTATTTAAACGCTTTCAAATCAGAAAAACCGCGAATTCTGATCAAACCTTAAATTTCGGATTCAATGCTCAAAATATTTTTTCTTCAAATATTAATTATAAAGCTCTAACAATTGGTACTCAAAAACTGAATTTTAAAGAAGCGTTACCGGTAATATTATCCGGCGGAGCATCCTACAATTTTTCTTTTCTTAAACAGGATTTCCTTCCAGACCTGTTTGTAATCGGTATTACCCTGCAGGGGGAATATCAGAATGTATTAAACTACGGTTACCGCACCGGTTATCATTTCGGTTCGGAATTTTCCCTTTTTGAATTATTTGCCGTAAGACTCGGCTACTATTCTTTTAATAATAGGACATCTCCCGAATCCAATAGCAAAAAACGGGTTAGTGATCTCACCTATGGGTTTGGAATGAATCTGCCGTTTAACCATATGTTCCGGTCAAACATTCCGTTTACTGTATCCTTCGATTTCACAAGTCTGCAACAACCCACCTATATTACCAATTATGACAATTGGGAAAACTTTACAGTTTTCAGCTTGAATATGGAATGGGACATCAAGTAAACCGGAAATTTACCCGGCTGCGCCGGTGTTTTTAGTATTCCTGCAAAGCAACCGTATCGCTTTTGCGCCGGTAGATATGTTCACGGGTCATCGGGAGTTCATTGTTCAGCCCGTTGGAGAACAGCATCTGAAACAGGCGGGTCTGGCTGAAGCGGAAACCGGCCGCAGAGGAAGCCAGAAAAAGGCGCCAGCGCCGCAGGAAAGATTCATCACACATGGCCCTTACTTTTTCAATATTCCGCTCGTAGTTCTCCAGCCAGCAATCCACCGTTCTGGCATAATGCAGCCGCAGGTTTTCCACATCCAGAACAGAAAAACCGGCCTCTCCGGCTCCGGCAGCCATTTCGGAAAGGGTGGGCAGGAACCCGCCCGGAAAAATATATTTCATCGTCCAGGCGTCGCTGGGGGAAGGGGTATCCTTCCCGATGCTGTGCAGTAATCCCAGGCCGCCTTTTTTCAGTAAGCGGCCGGTTTTTTTAAAAAAATCCTGATAGTATTTTTTACCCACGTGCTCGAACATGCCAATGCTGACAAATTTATCGAACCGGCCGCTCATCTCCCGGTAGTCCCGATAGTAAACCCGCAGCCGTTCCTGCAGGGCCAGTTCTTTAATTTTCTGATTGGCATATTCATACTGGTTACGGGACAGAGTGCAGCCTTCGCCGGTGATCCCGTAATGCTGCGCCGCATAAATCAGCATGCCGCCCCAGCCGCAGCCGATATCCACCAGCGACTCTCCCTCCTTCAACTGCAGTTTGCGGCAGACATGTTCGTATTTATTGGCCTGCGCCTGTTCTAAAGTATCATCCGGATTTTTAAAGTAGGCGCAGGAATAGGTAAGCGATTCATCCAGATAGAGCGAATAAAAATCGTTTCCGCGGTCATAATGAAAAGAAATGTTCTTTGGCGATTTTCTGCGGGTGCCGCGGTTTACCAGCGCAATCGAGAGAAATCGCAACTTTTGGAAGGCGGACAGCCGATTCTGGTTAAAGTTAATAGTCACGCCCAGGCGGAGTAACTCCGATAAATTCCCGTCCACTTCCACTTCCTGCGCCATATAAGCTTCCCCGAATCCCAGAAATCCATTTGCCATCATTTGCCGGGCCGCATTCCGGCTGGTCAGATGCAGGGTGAAAACAGGCTTTTCACCAAAATGAATGGTATCAGTGTCCCAGAATTCAATTGCAAAAGAAGTATCAGGATCGGCTTCGTGCATCAGGCCGGCAATTTCTTTAAAAAAAGTTTTCATTTCTATTCCCCCCGTAATAGCCTTATATAAAATCCAATTACTGAAATTTAAATAATATTCGTGAAATAACAATATTAACAGAGGTCAAAATGATAAAGGATAATCACTTGTTAAGGTCACCGATTGGATTTATATTTTACGCCGGTTAAATACGAATGAAGAAATGAAAAAATTTGCCATTTTAGGATTGGGAACATTCGGAGCCAGCCTGGCACATGCGCTGACCGAAAAAGGCGCTGAAGTAATTGCCGTGGACCGTGATATGGACCGTATCGAAGAGATACAGGATTATGTCTCGGTTGCAGTTCGGCTGGACAGCACCGATGAGAATGCCCTCAAAGCACAGGGGGTTCATGAAGTGGATATCGCGGTGGTTTGCATCGGGGAAGATTTTGAATCCAACCTGCTGACCTCGGTAATCCTAAAACAGTTAGGTGTTGAAACCGTTATTACCCGCGCTACCCGGCCTATTGAAGAGAAAATCCTGCTGAATACCGGCATTGACCGGGTGGTAATCCCTGAACAGGAAGTCGGGGAGAAACTGGCCTACTCTCTGATGCATCCCAACCTGAAGGAAATTTTTTATCTTGCCGGCGAAATAACCGTCGCAGAAGTGGATGCGCCCAAATCTTTTTTCGACAAATCGCTCCACGAAATTGAACTGCGCAGCAAGTTTGGATTAAACATGATCGTCCTGCGCCGTGCAGACAGCGAAAAGGATCAGAAAAAAGAAGATGATTCCAATGAACAGGTTATTGTTCCCCATGCTAAAACCATTATCCGGGCCGGGGATACGCTGGTGCTGGTCGGGAAGAAAACCGACCTGAATAAACTGTTATCCCGGAGCGGGAAATGAGCGGATTTCAATTTTTCCGGCCGGGCGACCTCGCACTGGTGCTGCTTCTGATTGCCGCCCCCCTTTATGCTATTTTTCAGTTAAACGGTGCACCGGGTAACGACCGGCAGGTAATTGTAGAAATTGCAGGACAACAACAATATGTATTCCCGCTGCAGAATAACAAAACCATCCCCCTGGATTCCTTTACCCGGCCTGTTATTCTGCAAATCGAAAACGGCAGCGTCCGGATCAGCGAAAACTTCTGCCCGAAAAAAATATGTATTCAGACCGGTGCAATTGAAAATCCGGGCCAAATGATTGCCTGCGTCCCCTTAAAACTATTGATTTATATTCAAGCGGAATCCGGTGCGGAAAAATCCCGACAAATTGAAGCCATTACCGGATAACGCCCTGCCCCGCCGGGAAGCACACCTTGCCGCCCTGGTGGTTCTCGGCCTGATCCTTTTTCTATTCGAAGCCTTTATTCCCAAGCCCCTTCCCTGGTTAAAACTGGGGCTGTCCAACATTGTAACCTTAATTGCTCTTTACTGGTACGGCCCCCTCTCCGCCTTAATGGTATCGCTGATCCGTATCCTTTTGGGATCCCTGTTTACCGGCACCTTTCTCTCCCCGGCATTTTTTTTATCGCTCTCCGGCGGCCTTCTGGCGGTATTGGCAATGATCCTGCTTTTCAGGCTGAATTGGTTCGGCATCTGGGGAGTCAGCATGGGCGGGGCTGCAGCCCATCAGGCGGGGCAGGTGCTGACCGCCTGGTTATTTCTTTTCCGGAATCCGCTGGTGCTGAATCTGCTGGCTTACCTGGTGCTCTATTCTCTTATTTCCGGCACCCTGATCGGCTGGCTGGGATTTTTAATTATTAACCGGCTGAAAAAAGAATTCAATTTCTGATTCTTTCTTTAAGCAGGATAAAACTCCGACTTATTCCATTAAACCTTCGCTGAAAAAGCAATTGTAATTTATACAGGCATCGCCAGTAATCCATTAGTAAGTTTGGAAGCGCAGAGAAAAGAAAAAGCATGGATAGAAAAACAGCAAAAAAATATCAGCTGGAAAAACTAATTGTAACATTTTCGGGCATGGTCCTGTCCCTGTTTTTCTGGCTTATTGTGATTATCTCTCCCCTCGGCAGAATTTTCGCAGGCTGGGCGGGGTCGGTATTCAATAATGGTTATTTACAGTTTTATCTCTTCTGCAGTTTTCTGGCACTAAGCTGGATGCTGCTGAATCTTCCTTTATCGTACATCTCAGGTTTCCGGCTGGAGCATCGTTATCATCTTTCGAATCAATCTGTAAATGACTGGATCCGCGAGATGTTAAAGGGGCTGCTGGTGGGGCTTGTGCTGGGCGGCGTAATTTTGGGTATTCTCTTTTTGTTTTTGAAACAATTTCCCTCCACCTGGTGGCTTTGGTCCTGGCTGTTTCTGTTTGTCTTCAGTATTCTGCTCAGCCGGCTGGCGCCTGTTCTGCTGTTTCCGCTGTTCTATAAATTTACTCCCCTGCAGAATGATTCCCTGCAGGCCGACCTGCAGGATTTCGCCCGAAAATGGGGGCTGGAAATCAGCGGTATATTC
>JBAPTX010000655.1:0-3677 GCA_049282375.1 Calditrichia bacterium | reverse complement strand
GCAGTACACCTTGTAGTGTATGACCTGACCGGCCGTGAAGTGGCAACTCTGGTGAATGATGTATTAAATGCCGGAGAATATTCTGTCCAGTGGGACGGCACCAGCAGTAACGGCAAACAGGTAGCCGGCGGTGTGTACATCTACCGGATGGTGGCGGGAGACTTTGTGCAGACCCGTAAGATGATTTTAATGAAGTAAGCAGTTTCAGTTGTTGAATTTTTATCAAAAAAGCGCCTCCTCCCGGGGCGCTTTTTTTAATATACTTTAGCTTTTAAATTAAAGGAAGATCGCTCTTGCTGGTATGTTTTTCAAAATCCCATTCCCATGATTCGTGCTGTACGAAGGCATATAACATTCTCCGGTGGTCTGCCAGTTTGTTCATTGTATTTTTGAAATCATTGTCACTCAATGTGGGAATTCCCGCCTCTTTTAAAGACTTCAGGTCCGGAACGGGCGGCACCTCTTCTGCCATTTTCAGTTTGGGTACACTGAATACTTCCATAAAATGGGAAATAGAAATACGGATCGTTTTCAATAATTCATCTTCGGGCCGGACCTGCTTCTGAACTCCATACGCCAGCAGCGAAATCGCATCATCCAGTGCGGAAATCCGCAGGGATATCGCCTCCCGGTAATCAGTGCTGTGAAAAAAGAACAATACCGGATAAGCAAGGTACTGCTGGCCCAGCAATGTCAGCATAGGTGCCAGGGAAAACAGATGCTGCACCAGATGGCTGAAATCTCTGCCGTTCCAGTGATTAATGAGAATAGATTCCGGCGTATGCCCCAGGGAGTAGATAAAAAAGGCCAGCCTTTTGCTTTGCACAACCTGCCCCAATACAGGAATCAGGTATGAGATAGCCAGCGACAGAATAAAAAATCCGCTTACCGCAGCAAAAACAGTCAGAAGCTGCCAGAAATCGGAGCCGGGAAGATAATCCCCAATCCCCAGTGTAGTTAAAGTATAGCCGCTGAAATAGATGCGGGAAAAGAGATTGGCGGGCAGTCCGGAATCGGCCTGCAGCACCGCAAATTCAGCCGAGGAGAAAATCATGACCCATCCCGCCCAGGTTGTGATCATCCAAAAGGTAAATGTCAGTAATACCACACCGGGACCTGAAATGGCAATCCGCCAGGCCGGAATGGATTTGCGTGATTTTTTCAATTTAGGATTAATGAACTGGGAAAAAAACTTCCCGGAGATCGGCCCCCATCCTTTTACGGTCAGGGTCGTCCAGATAATATCGATGGTGATGGCGGCAATAATGAGTGTGCCCAGAATCCCCCAGTAAAAATGCATTATTCTACCACCCAGATATTTTCTTTTACTTTAAGGGGGGTGTCATCCAGGAAAACCGACTGCCCCGCACCGCCTTCCCTGAAATCGGTCACAATATCCACATGCTGGGCGGATTTGTTCATGATCCCCTTTTTCAGAAAATCATCGGTCGTTTTTTTACCCGCTTCGGAATTGGGATCACTGGCGAAACATTCCGGATAACTGGCCCCGATGGCGATGTGCAGGGTGCCGCCCACTTTTTCCACAAACAGCGGGTGCTTCAGCACAGTTTGAATTCCCTGATTCATTCCCAGGGCAACTTCACCGAGCCGGTGCGAGCCTTCATCGGTTTCGATGATTTTTGCCAGAGTGTCTCCGCCTTTTTTCGCACTGTAGCTCACAATACGGCCTTTTTCAAACTTCAGGTATATACCTTCAATAATTTCGCCGCTGTAAAATACCGGCAGATCCACGAAGATTTCCCCTTCGGTGCTGCTGGCGTCCGGGCTGGTAAACACTTCCCCATCCGGGAAATTCCGTTCACCGGTACATTTCACAATATTACGGCTGGCAATATTCAGTTTCAATTCCAGCGTCCGGTTCTCCGCCGGATGGCGGGTTGTAATCCGCATCCATCTGCTGCGGGCCATTACCCGGTAAATATCCTCTTCCACTTCTTCCAGTTTACGAGGGTCCACTGTGGACGCATCAACAATAATCCGGGTATACTCCTCCAAACTCATGCCTTCCATATCGGCAAATCCCTGTGTGGGGTAAAGCGTGAGCACCCACGGTTTTGCCAGGCGGATATTTTTCAGCGGCTCATCCGCCTGCATAATGGCTTTTAAATTATCTTCCGGCAGGTTGCCGAACAAAGAGGGGTCTTCGGCACCCAGTATTTCGATAAACTTGGTCATGGATTCATAGCGCTGCCGCTGCCAGTCCGGCACCCGCTCAATTTGCGCTTTGCTGCCGTGCCTGGCCATTGCCGCTCCCCATACTCTGCCCCGGTCATTATCCGGTGCTACAATATTGATATCTGCTACAGCTCCTTTTTGAATAATTTTTTCCTGCAGAATAGACATTAAAGGCCAGGTCAGGTACTCGCCTTTCAGCATCACCACGTCTTCCGGCTGAATGCCGCCAAGTGAATAATCCAGAAGGTAACCGGCCCATGTTTCCAGGTTTTGCTGTGCAATATCTGCTTTCATCAACTCATCTCCTTTTTGGTGAATCCGTTAAATTGCCGTGATCTGCAGATGATTTTTAAAACCGTTCAGCCGGGCAATCCTGCAGATTTGTCTTTATTCAATTTAAATTAATACCCGCTGTGATCCCCCAGAACCTTTACTTTATCCCCGAGTACATCCTCCACATACAGCATCTGAACAGTAATAATTAAAACCACTGCTGACGGAGTGGCCATCAGCACCCCCACAGCCCCCAGCAGAACCCCCATAACAATCTGCATGCTGATCAATACGGCGGGCGGAATAGAGACCGCCCTTTCCTGTATCAGCGGGGTAATCAGATAGCTTTCCATGAACTGAACCGCCATATAAACGAGCAGCACGTATATCACCATTGTGGGGGATTCCGCCAGCCCCACCACGATTGCCGGCACTAAAGCCATTATCGGGCCGATGTAAGGGATAAAGGAAAGCAGGGCGGCAATCAGCCCCAGTGTAAATGCCAGCGGCAGACCGATGATGACAAGCCCGATCGCGGTTAGAAAGCCTACCACAAACATAGACGCCAGGCGTCCGGCGAGCCACCAGCGAAGCCCTTCGGTAAGAGCCAGCAGAACCTGCTTGGCGCGGTCCCGCCGGTGAAGCGGCAGCAGCCGTAATCCGTTTGTCAGGTATAAATCGGGATTAACGGCAAGGTAAAATCCCAGAAACAGAATAATGAGGATGTTGGCACCGATACTCAGGGTAGTGGAAAATATTCCGGTAATTTTGCCGAAAACATCCATTTTGGAATTCATCAGTTCGGTGGGTTCCGGAGTGTTTTTCAGAATCAGCCGGCCCCAGCCATGGTCACTCAAATAGTCTTCCACCTGCTGCATGGCCCGGGGAAACTGTTCGGACAGAATACCCATCTGTGCTGCAATTCTGGGTCCGCTTAACCAGAAAAAAAGTCCGAAAAGCATAACCAGAATAACTACTAAAATAATCAAAGTTGCAGTATAGGGGAGATGGGTCTTCTCGTGAAGAAAGCGGGAAATTCCGCTTAAAAAAACCGCCAGAAGAATACCTGCAAAAATAATCATTAAAATATGGCTGAGAAGTGCAAAAACATAAATCAGCAGCAAGCTCAGCAGGACAATGGATACTGCAATGACAACTTTCCTGATGTAACCGTCTTGTATCGCTTTTCTAACCAATTTCCCTCCCCC
>JBAPTX010000654.1:0-7083 GCA_049282375.1 Calditrichia bacterium | reverse complement strand
GCCAAATTCCGGGCGGACAGCCAGAATGTTTATCTGGAAGTTTACCTTTCGCTGTTTCACAACAATCTCAACTATCAGCATACAGACAGTGAATATGTTGCCGCTTATAAGGCTTCCGTCGCTGTTTACGGGGGAGACAGTTTACTGGACCAGCAGGTTCAGTCGCGGCAAAGCCGGCTGGATTCCACAGAACTTTTCTCTCCGCCGCGACAACTGCTGAATACCTTTACTTTTAAAATAAACCCCGGTGAATACCGGGTAGTTGTGCGGGTTCAGGATCTTCAGGCGGATGCATTCGGGGAATACGATCTCTCCCTCCGCCTTTCGCCTTTTCCGGATTCGACCCTTGCGGTAAGTGATGTGCAATTGGCCGGTAAATTATCACGGGCACAGGGTCCGCCCGATTTTACCAAAAATTCCTATTTTATAATCCCGAATCCAACCCGTCAGTACAGTGTGCGCCTGCCCATGCTCTATTATTATCTGGAGGCTTACAATATGAACCCCGACAGCCCGGATAACATGCTGCAAATTAAATACTGGCTGACCTCTAAAAGCGATTCGGTGGTGAAGACTTACCCGCTGCGCACAATTAGAACCAGCGGCAGCAGCGCGGTTATCACCGGCGGCTTCAATCTGGTTACCCTGCCGGAAGGCCCCTATCAAATTCATTTTGTAATCCGCGATATGCAAAATGGTGATACTGCCGCTGTAAGTAACCGCTTTTACTTTGCCAAAAACCCCGCCCGCACCGTTACCAGCCTGGAACCGGCGCAATTAAATACAGCGCCTTACTTAAAAATGAACGAAGCGCAGCTGGACAGTGAATTTGCCATTCTGCGATACCTTGCCAGCGCTGAAGAAAAAAGTATTTATGAATCGCTGGATGAAACCGCTAAAAAGCAGTTTCTGGTAAATTTCTGGAAAAAACGGGATCCGCAACCGGAGACGCCGCAAAATGAGTTAAAACTGGATTTTAAAAAACGCCTGCAGATTGCCAACAGCCAGTACAGCCATTTAAAGAAAGAAGGCTGGCAAACAGACCGGGGGCGCATTCTGCTCACTTACGGACTGCCGGATGAAATTGAGCGATATACAATGGAAATTGATAAAAAACCCCATGAAATATGGCGTTACGATAAACTGGAGGGAGGGGTTATTTTCGTTTTTGCGGATCTGTATGGTTTCGGACAGTATGAACTGCTGCACTCCACCTACAGCAGGGAAATTTACCAGCCGGACTGGGAACGGCTGGTGGAACGCACCCGTTTTGATGTTACTGAGCCGGGCGGAAATTAATCAGGCCCGGCAGGATTCATCCGCTTCATTATCCAGCCCGCAGTAACCGGCGCCGATATAGCAATCCTGATAATCCTGCATTCCTTTTAAACAAAGCAAACTTCGTTTGGAATGGGCACGATGATCCCTTTGATAATCCACATCCACTAACGCACCATAAGCACAGCGCACGCAATTTTCCGGTTGTTCGGGAAATTCCGTGGCGGTCTCCCGCGCCACCAGCACTTTCTGATCGTTCCAGTCAGGGGGCGAACCTTTTTCAACCACGTCCACCCTCCGCATGCGCTCCAGCAGAATCCTGCCGCGATCCATTTTTAAAAGCGCACTGAACTCCAGTTCGCTGCCTGTGCCAACCCGCAGGTTCTGATAACTGCGGCGGGAAACCCGCAAATAGGCCTCATCTTCAAAATGAATCCGGCCGATGAATACTTCCCGGAAAATCAGCAGATATCCCTGAAATGAGTAATAACTGGTTTTCGGATAAACTTTTTTCCGGAACAGCGGCTTAATGCCGGCAACACGGCCGGCAATTTCGTGTTCGCGCTCCAGATTCTCTTCCAGCCATTCTTCAAAATCGGACAGCTCATCCAAAAATTCCCGGTACTTTGCTTCCGAAATCTGCAACTCCGGATAATTGTGGATTTTATCTTCATAAAAATGTTTGCAGCCGGTGCATTTCCGGCCCACGTGACTGAATCCGCGATGGCATCTGCTCTGTTTACTCAGCAATTTGCAGTGCCAGCGGAAATAAAAACAGCCGTAGGGATAGCAGTCTTTTTCCTTCAGGATGTGATTCACCGAAAGGCTGCTTTTGAAATTACGATGGGCTTCGTGCACACAGCGGAAAACATCTGTTCTTTTATATAAATTCTTCACAGAACAAAAATAGCCATAAGTATCAACTTTCTCAAACATATTTACACTTTTACCAGAATGCCCTCAGGGACAGGACTTGCATAAAGCGGAAGCAAAATGTATTTTCCGGTGCAGTGGTTTCTTTTTCAGATATTAACGGCCCTGTGCAAGTGACCGAAAACCTCAGCAAAATTTTATACCGGAATGAAAGTACTGTCCCCTTGATTGTAGATGCCATAATCCTCAGCGCCGGGCTTTCCAGCCGGATGAATGCCTTTAAACCACTGCTCGTTTTGGGGGAACACAATTTTCTGCACAACATTATCCTGAAAACCGCACCGGTTTGCCGGCGAGTGCATGTGGTCTGCGGGTATCGCGCGGAGGAACTGAAAAAAAATTATCTGCAGTGGAGCGAAAACATTGCTTTTCAGTACCGGCAGTCCGTTCAGTTTATTGATAATCCCGATTACCGCAAAGGTATGTTTACCTCCCTGCAGGCGGGCATTGCCGCTGCGCGACGTGCGGACTGGGTGCTTTACCACTTTGTTGACCAGCCCCATCTGCCGCCGGAATTCTATCCTGCATTTATTGCTGCTGCCGGAAGAACAGCAGACTGGCTGCAGCCGGTATTCCGGCAGAAGCGCGGTCATCCCATTCTGTTGCGGAACACTCTGTTCAAGACCATCCTGACCGCATCTGCGGATGAGAATTTGAAATCGTTAAGCCGTAAGCTTGCAATACAAAAATATGATTGGGATTGTCCCTTCCCGCAAATACTGGAAGATTTTGACACCCCGCAGGACCTGAAAAAATTTGGAGTGAATGATGGAGATTTTTGAACAGGCGGCCTTTCTGCGACAGCAAAACACCCCCTTTGTTATCGCAACGGTAATCGAAACAAGTGGTTCCGCGCCGGGCAAATCCGGCTTTAAACTGCTGCTGGACGCGCAACAGCAGGTTTCCGGCACCGTCGGCGGCGGCGCCATTGAAAAAAAAACCATTGAACAATGCCGGGAGTTTCTGGGTCGGCCTGAAACACAAATAAAAAAATACCTGCTTCACCGTGCTGCTGATACGGGAAACCTGCCGGAAGATACTGAAGCGGTTCCCATGATGTGCAACGGCGGAATGACCATCCTGTATGAATCGTTCGGTGCAATGCCGGCTGTTTATATTTTCGGGGGCGGTCATGTGGGGCAGGCACTCTCTTTTTTCCTCTTCCGCCTGGGTTATTATATTACTGTTATCGACAACCGCAGCGAATTTGCCACACCGGAAAAGCATGTCCATGCACAGAAGGTTATCTGCTCAGACTATCATCCGTTCTGCAGCAGGCTGGAAAATCCGGCGGAATCCTATGCGGTAATTGTGACTCACGGGCATCAGCATGATCAGGAAATTCTGCAGATTTTGCTGAAGCGGGAGCTGCCATTCAAATATATCGGGATTATTGCCTCCCGCTCCAAAGCAGCGGGAATGCTGAAGCAGGTCCGCTCTGAGCTGGGCGAAAAAACGGATTTATCCGCCGTTTATACGCCCATCGGGCTGGATATCGGGGGAAATTCGGAAAGCGAAATTTCGTTGAGTATTGCCGCGGAGATTCAGGCAGTACGCTACGGTAAAGCTGGTCCGCATCTGAAGGACAACCGGTAATCCGCAATCCGCGGTTCGCAATTAAAGGGAGCGATTTCCTATTACATTGTGCCGGAATGATAAAATGCTTTTAAAATTTATTTGTCGACAGGCTTCCGAATACGCTGGACTAGCGGCGCTTTATTTTTTCCATACCCTGTCTATTTGCTGAACCGGCACCCCGGCCACGGCACCATAAACCCGCATCAGAGTGCAGGTGACACTCAGGATTAGTCTTTTCATCACAATCAACCTGCAACTTCTTCCTCTTAAATCTTCAATTCTGCAGCAATGCATTCCTTTAACCCATATCTATTCTGTTCCACAGTTCCGCCGTTTAAAACAGCCGGTCTTTTTACAGGGAAAACCAGTGATTCAGCTTGATCAGGAAAACATTGTCCGGATGAATACTGAATAGCTGATCCATTCCCCGGTTCAGGGAAAAATCGGGATCGGAAGAAGAGCCGGTGCGACCCTGCGACCATACCAGGTAAATCTGCGAGCCAGGGTAATATTCCCAGCGGATCACCAGATTTGAGCGGAACTGACGGAAGTTAAAATCGGGCTGTTCAAAACGGTAATCTTCGCTGCCGTCCCGGTTTTCATCCACAACATACTCTTCTGCTGCGGCATCGTAACTGACCTGCTGATCACTGTAATCCTGGAAACGGCCCTGATACTGCTTTGATCGCGGATCTGTAATATATTTGTAACTGCTGTAATCTCCCACGGAAATGAAAGGCTGGCCGTAGTACTGAATGGTCAGTTCGGGGCTGATACTTAAATTAAAACGGAAGACAACTCCCAGTGTTTTCTGATCCAGCAGCCCCATCAGATAGCGGTCCGCCGCCGGCTCTTCAAAAGTATCCACATATTGCAGATTACTGGTTCGGGAATAGTAAAAGGGTTCTGCGGAAATGTTAAACTGATTTGCCGGTTTAAGCAGCATTTCAAGACTATACTGATGATATGCTGATATTCCGTCATCACTCCAGTTATTATAATTATAAAAACTTAACTGCCAGGATTTGCGGGAATCGCTGTAAATACCCAGCCAGTTATTCCAGCCGCCTTCATACCGCAGAGAGGGGCCGCCCCGTAGTTCTGAAGCGGAAAGGCCGCTGAGCTGGCGGTTAATGCCCCATTGAAAGCGCCAGTAGTTGTTAAACTGGGCACCGCCGTTGATATTTCCGCCGCCGAAGCGGTTCTCGCCGGCAAAATTCCATCCTTCCCATTGATTAAAATTCAGCCATAACTGCCGGAAAAAAGCGAGCGGTTCATAATAGCGGTAGCCAACCCACACAAACTGCATAATTTTGTCACTTTGCTGAACATATCCCAGATCATTCACTTCAAAACCGGGGGAGCGCCAGGTTGCGCCCACCGCATACCGCCAGTTGGAATTTCCCAGCCGGCCGATGGTAAAACTGCCAGCATATCCGCTTAAACTGGTCCGGCTGGAATCCACTTTTAAATGGGAAGCATCCGGGCGCTGATAATACCGGACTGAGGAGGTTTGTGCTTCCAGCATTGCATCCTGATGCCCGCGAATATGGCTGAAGGCCAGTTTGGTTTCCAAAAAATAACTGCGGTCTTTCCACCAGTGGGTCAAATCGCCGCCGCCGCTGTAAGCTGCCGTATTCAGAAAATTCAGATGTTCGGCATCAATCCGGCGGTTTGTGGCAGTCGCAATGGCACCGAAAGTGGTTGCCCCCTTATTCATATCTTTCTGCAGACGGCCCACAAAGTAGTTGGTCAGCGGTTCCACTTCTTCGCTCCGGTTGAGGCCATAAAGGCTGATCCGGGCTTCTTCGGAAGCGGTGGTTGCATCCAGCAGCCCGATGGACCAGCCGTTTCCGGTTCGCCCGCTGAGCTTGGCAGCCCCGATTATGGAAGTATTTTCCGGTTGTTCCACAAAGGCATCATCATCCACATCCGGCTCGTGATGGGGTCGGCGGCCGATACGGCGGGAGTAAAAGAGGGTTTCGCGGGACATATCACCATCCCCAAAAGCAAGATTGTAACTGAAAATGCTTTTCCCTTCCACAAAAAAGGGCCGTTTTTCCTGAAAGAAAGTCTCAAAGGCAGTCAGGTTTACTTCGGAGGGGTCCGCTTCCACCTGTCCGAAATCGGGATTTACCGTAAAATCCAGCGTCAGATTTCCGTTTATTCCGATTTTGCCGTCAATCCCGCCGGTTACATCATAATCCCGGTTTTCGCCAAAAGGATTGCCGGCGTCTTTTTCGAAAGTCTGCAGCCGGGAAACCGAGTAGGGCAGCAGTTCGATGCGCCGCGGGGCTTTGATGCCGCTGATCCCGCTGATCTCACCAAAATTGCTTACATAACCGCCCGCAGATTTGGAAATCGGCTGCCAGTAATCCAGTTCCTGCTGGCGGTGAATATAGCGGTACACCTGCAGCCCCCAGATCTGTTCGGGGTTGCCGCTGAAACGCAGCTGGCTGAGCGGAATCCGCATTTCCGCGGTCCAGCCGGAATCGGTAATCAGCGTGCTGCTCTCCCACACCGGATCCCAGTTTGCATCCGCATTGAAACTATCGTCCATGTATATGGCATCTTCCTTTACATTTGCCGGATTCACACTGAATTCGTAAGCCGTGCGGTGATCGTGCCGGCTGTCAATAATAACCCCGGCCAGATCACTGGCTTCCGCCTGATCGCGGCGGCTCAAGCGGCTGACGATCTTCTGCGGTTCGTCATCATATGCCGTGATGAACACATAAATATTTTCCTGGTCATACATAATCCTGAAGGTGGTTTGCTGGGATGGCTCAGCCCCTTCAACCGGATCATACTGCCGGAAGCCATTTCCTTCCTGCGCTTTATGCCAGACCACATCCGTGTGAAGCCCGTCAATAACAGGAGGATGGGGATTGATATGCCGTGCAGTATAGCGGCGAATATTATGTGCGTCTGCCTGCACATTACTTAACACCAGTAATAGAAAGAGGAGATGGTAGAAGTTTTTCATCGGTTCACCCTTAAAAATTTCCATTCAGATTCAGATTACATTGGCAGATACGGATAGGCCGGAAAGTTTGTTACACTTTTATCAAAAAGGGAAAGAAGGATGAACAGGTGATTAAGAGAAGGGGTACGACTAAACTTGCCTAAGCTTATTGCTGAAAGTGAAATAGGATATGCCGGGCTTCAGCGGCCGAAAGCATAAGCGAAATTTCAGAGGAAAGCCAATTTTAGATTTGTGCTTTTTTTCCACTAATCTGAAGATTGTGGCTGTTGAACATGTTGTTTTCAATATTTAAGCAGCGGCTGTCGGGC
>JBAPTX010000653.1:0-1988 GCA_049282375.1 Calditrichia bacterium | reverse complement strand
TTTAAAATTGCCGGCGGGTTACAAACAAATAAATTCATTGTAAAAGCAATCCAAACCGGATCAGAAGTTGGTAATTACCGCATTTCCGGCGGCTAAGCTATTTTTCAAAACTGCTAGACATATTGGTACAGCCATATTATTTTTGCCCTGCATTTGCGAGAGTAGCTCAGCTGGTAGAGCCTCACGTTGCCAACGTGATTGTCGCGGGTTCGAGTCCCGTCTCTCGCTCAAAGAAGTGAAGGTACCTGCAGCCGCCGGTACCTTTCTTTTTAAATGGCGCCCGGGTGGCGGAATTGGTAGACGCCAGGGACTTAAAATCCCTTGGGCCCTCAGGCCCGTGCCGGTTCGAGTCCGGCCCCGGGTACAACGGAAGCAGCCAGTAAAAGGCTGCTTTTTTTAACTTACCGCTGCTGTATTTCAACCCCGATAATGGATCATTCCACATAACTACCCATTTGCCGACAAATTGCCCCTGGAATCAAAATTTATAATTTTAATTGGATGGTAACCTGTACGTGATAACTTCCGTTCCGTAACTGAGCTTTGCTAAAATATTCATTATAATCGGTCATATTGATGAAAAACACAGCATTCCAAATCTATATTAACGAGTTTCAGCCGGGTAAAAGAAGGAATGAATAAATGAAAGTAATCCTGTCAGTCTTATTCTTTTTAGTTTTTATGCTGCCTTTTACAGATCTTTTTGCCGGCACTGTTCACGGATTTGTGCGGGATAAAGAAAGCCTTGAACCCATTATCATGGGAAATATCTGGATTGAAGGTTCACCCGTGGGGACCACCACCAATATGAAAGGTTATTATGTACTCTCCTCCCTGGATCCCGGAGCTTACAAAATAAATTTTTCATACATGGGATACAAAAGTCAGCAGATTACCCGCACCATTGAAGCTGATTCAGAAATTGAATTGAACGTCCTGCTGGAAACGGAAGCATTAACGGGTGAAGAAGTCGTTGTTGTTGCAGAGGAAGACAAAGATGAGCTCGATATTACCCCGAGCCAGATTTCTGTGGAAGTGGCTCAGCTCCGCACGATTCCGCAGGTGGCCGAACCCGACCTTTTCCGGTCTATTCAAATGCTGCCGGGGGTAGCAACTTTATCCGATTTTTCCGCCGGCCTTTACATCAGGGGCGGCAGCACCGATCAGAATTTAATCCTTCTGGACGAGATCGATGTGTACAACCCGAATCATATGTTCGGATTCTTCAGCACCTTCAATACGGATGCGGTAAAATCGGTAGAACTGTTGAAGGGTGGTTTTCCGGCAAACTATGGCGGCCGTTTGTCTTCTGTCCTGAACGTCCACAATAAAGAAGGAAACCGGCAGGATTTTGAAGGCGTAGCGAGATTGAGCCTGCTGGGCGGCAGCGCCACCCTGGAAGGCCCATGGAAGAAGGGGTCCTGGATGATTTCCGGGCGCCGTACTTACCTGGATTTGGCCGCTAAAATTGTGGATTATGACCTGCCCTATTATTTTTATGACGGCCACGCCAAAGTTAATTATGATATTGACCGCAATAATCAGGCGAGTGTCAGTTTTTATGCAGGAATAGACAATCTCGACTTATCCCAGGATGGCACCGATATTAGTCTGCGCTGGGGGAACAAGACGTTCAGCACGCAATGGATGCACCTGTTTTCCAGCAAATTGTTCTCCCATTTTGTTTTCGCCGGCAGCCGTTTCGACAGTGATTCGCAGGTTCAGTTTGATGATGTGAGTTTCGGTATTTTTAATGAAATTACCGATCTTTCCCTGAAGGGGACCTTATCCTATTCCCCTTCCATCAGTCATAGAATAGATTTCGGTTTTGAAGGTAAACGGCTGGATTTCGATCTGAATTATGAAGTCGTGGGACTCGACTATTTAAATTCTTTCACCGGAAATTATTATGCGGTTTATTTGCAGGATAATCTTCATTTAGGCACTTTCGATATTCTGCAAGCCGGATTAAGGCTGGAGCACTATAC
>JBAPTX010000652.1:0-9954 GCA_049282375.1 Calditrichia bacterium | reverse complement strand
AAATTCTGGTTATTTTTGCCCATGAAGTGGGTCATTTTGTTAAGCACCATATTCCCAAAGGAATTATCTTGAACGGCCTGCTTTCGCTGGCCGGTTTTTACCTGGTTCATATAGCGTACGAGCTGGTTATCGATTCGCAGCACCTGCTGCCTTATTCGCTGGCCGCCCTCCCCTGGCTGGGATTATTTTTCCTGCTGTACGGGATGTTAACCGAACCACTGAGCCATGCAATCAGCCGCCGTTTCGAATACCAGGCGGATCATTTCGCCGTCAGCGAAACCGGTCAGCCGCAGGAATTTATCCGCAGCATGGAAAAGCTGGCACGGTTAAATTTAGCGGACGAGACACCCCATCCCTTAATTGAAAAATGGATGTACAGCCATCCATCCATTACACACCGCATAGAAAAAATTACAGGAGTAAGTTCATGAAAAAACTACTGGCCATTTTGTTGCTGCTTTCCACAATTGCGTGGGGGCAAACTGCCGATTCCCTTTACCAACTGCCGGTTTATTCCTACCACAAATTTGAGAATGGATTTGAAGTGATTCTGGTGGAAAACCATACCAATCCGCTGGTTGCCTCCATTGTGGCGGTGCGGACCGGTTCCCGGAACGAAACACCGCAAATCAGCGGCGCCTCTCATATGCTGGAGCATATGACTTTTAACGGCACGGACCGCCGTACGCAAAAAGCGCTTTATGATGAGCTGGATTTTCACGGCATTTATTTAAATGCCCAGACATCGGAAGACTACACCACCTTTATGGCGCTGAATCACAAAGCCAAAATGGACACCACGCTGGATATTATGGCTGATATGCTTTTTCATTCCAATTTCCCGGCGGAAAAGTTTGAAAAAGAAAAGGGCATCATTGCAGAGGAAATCCGTAAAGACAGCGAAAATCCTGACTTCAAAAAACAGCAGGAGGTTAACCGCGCATTATTCGGGGATTCTCCCTACGGGATGCCGGTAATCGGCACCGTGGAAACGGTCAGCAGCATGCAGCGGGCGCAGATCAGCGAATATTACCACACCTGGTATAAACCGAATAATATGTTTGCCATGATCATCGGTGATTTTGTGCCGGAAGAAATGCTCCGTCAGTTGCAGGCATCTTTTGGTGAGGCAGAACCGGGAGAAATTCCGGCGGCAAGTTTCCCGCTGACCAGCAGCCTGCCCTTCTTTCATGCAGTTCAGAATGAGAAAAATCAAACCGTTTATATCAGCCTTCCCGCCCCCACCTTCTTCTCGGATGAATATATTCCCTTCCAGTTTTATCAAGATTATGCACTGGACGCCCAAAACGGGAAGGTGGTGGAGCTGTTGAAGGCCAGCGACAGCCTGAAAGTGGAACGGGTGCAAAGCAGCTATCAGTTTCATCCCGAATTTGCCGTTTTAAACCTGGAAATAACCACAGCCAAAGAAACCGATCCGCAACAGGTAAAAGAGGCGGCACTGGCCGCCTTTCAAAATCTGGAGGCACAGGTGCCGGGGGAATCGGAATTTAAATCCATGAAGCGTGAGGTGGCCATTGCCGAGATGCTTCAGATGGAAAAGATCCTGTACTACGGATTTTTAAAAGCACAGGAACTGACCATCGGCGGTCTGCAGGCGTTTGAGAAAAAAATTCCGGCAATGCTTACACTGAACCGGCAGGAATTTTCAGATTTTATCACCAGCTATCCGGATACATGGAATGACCCTGCAAAACTTTTCTCAGAAGGAAACTGGACAGTAAAAACAGATATTCAGGATTTCCGGCTGGGTAAAACAAGCAAGGGAAGCAGCGCCAGCCGTATTTACCGCAAAGTGCTGCCAAACGGCTTAACAGTGCTGCAGCTTCACAATTCCGACAACCCGGTGCTGGCTATGCATCTGCTTTTTAAAAACCGCAGCGCCTGGGAGCCGGAGGGCAAAACAGGCATTGCAGACTTTCTGCATCATTCCCTTTTTAAAGCCAGTGAAAATAATTCGGCAGACAGCCTGCAGCGGCAGTTGCAGAATATCGGGGCAGAAATCAAAACATATGACTGGGATTTTATTCCCTATGATAACTACTACAACACTCAGCAATATTCCTATGTGCGGTTTGTAACCCTGGATAAATTTTTCAACAAGGCGTTGCAGCTAACAGCGGAAAATATTCTGCATCCGGACTTTTCCGCTGTTTTTGATGAAGTGAAAATGGAGATGAGCCGTCTGGCGGCCCGCCAGCAAGCCAGCGCCGGTACGCAGGCACAATTGGCTTACGAAGGGCTGTTGTTCGGGGAACAGCATCCGCTGGCAAAACCCGTCAGCGGCACTCCGGAAACCATTGAGGCCATTACTCTTGCAGCACTGCAGGAATTCCATAAAAAATATTTTTCCGCCCCTAATACAATTCTCAGCATCGTCAGCAGCCGGGATTCAGCCACTGTCTTTTCGGCAGTGGAAAAATATTTTAAGCAAATGCCCGGTTATGAAGATATTGCCACCATTCCACCCATCCCGCTGACAGAAGGGGTGCAGCGGGACAGCGCAAAAATCGGCTCCCGCCAATCCTACATTTATTGGGGATACGCCTTTGATGCAGGAAAGCAAGAAGCGCCTGCTTTGGAGGTGATGAACAGCATGCTCAGCGGCCAGATTGCTTTCAGTTTACGGGAACAGAAAGGATGGGCCTACCGGCTGGGAAGCAGTGTCAGTTCCTGGAAAGACCGCTTTTATTTGACCGCCTCCATGGGTACGGGACGGCAAACCACCCATCCGGCCATTCAGGGAATAATGGAAGAAATCAATAAATTTAAATCCACCCTCATTACCCAAACTGCGGTTGAAAAACAGCAGAACAGCATGCAGGCCGCTCTGGTTCACCGCCGTGCCAGCAGGGAAAATCAGGCCTATACGCTTGGACTGAATGAATTCCTGGGTTATCAACCCGGTTACTTCTTCGAAATTTATGATGAGATAGACGGCATTACACCGGCGGCAGTACGGCAGGTGCGGGACAAATATCTGCAGACAGAAAATTATCGTTTACTTTATACCATCCCGGAAGAAACCGGTCAGACGGAAATGCCGCAGGGGATGCCTGCAGGAATGGGAAGAAAATAACGGATTACGTATTTTTTGCGGCATCGCACATGGGAATAAAGAGAATTTTTTAATTTTCCTGAAACAGGAGCAAAGGAATGCCGCTTTTAAAAAGATCAGGAAAGAAAAATTCAGACAGCTATCCGCAGGTACGTCAGATGCAAGTTGGCTCTCAAAAAATTATATTCAACTCAAGGGGCTGGATCCCTGCGGTGATTCAAAGAGTAAGCGGGGAAATCCCGGAAGTGCTGGATCTTGTTTTTCTCAATGAAGACGCATTACAGATGACCCTTCAAAGCAGAGAGTTATTTATTTACCGCCGCTCGAAAATGAGAATTGAGAAATGCGGTGAGGCACATTCGGAAATCGTACCGGTAAGCCGTATAAGTGTTTGCAGAAATCAGCGGGCACTTCTGATTACCATCCGGGACGGGTTCAAAAAATACCCGGTTTCCCGTTTTGAAAGTGAGTTGAGTGCTGTCAGTTATTCAGAAATAAGTAACAGCGGCGGGTATATATAAAAAAGGGAATGCTGCGATAGAACTTCCCTGTTCTTCCCGCACTTCCCTGTGCGCCGAAATCTGCAACATTCCCGGCTTTTTAAAATTCAATTTTGTCAGTCGCTAATGCCTGCTTTATAGTATCGGCCAGAATTCCCATCCGATAAGGCTTTTTCAGAAAAAACTGAAACCCCTCATGAGTCAGTTTCTTAAATCCTGCCGGGTCTGCGTAACCGCTGGTAAAAATAATACGGGCTGAAGGATCTGCTTTCAAAATATTACCCGCCGCTTCCAGCCCATCCATTACCGGCATCTGAATATCCATAATTACTGCGGCAATTTGCCCCGGGTGCTGCTCATAACAATCCACTGCGCTTTTTCCGTTTTCAGCAGTAAGAACTTTATAATTCAGACTTTCCAGCATACTGGTCAGAGTATCGCGAATCATGAGTTCATCATCCACTACCAGCAATGTTCCACTGCCGGGTTCCGGCGCATCCTCGGGAGCCTTCACCTTACTTGAGGTTTCTTTACAGGCGGGGAAATACAGGGAAAAACAGGTTCCCTTATTGACCGCCGAACGGGTATCAATGATGCCCTTATGACCACGTATAATCCCATAAACCACACTCAATCCCAGGCCGGTGCCCTTTCCCGCCTTTTTGCTGGAAAAAAAAGGATCAAAAATTTTATCACGCTCCTCGTCGGGAATACCTTTCCCGGTATCTTCCACTTCCAGGCAAACGTAATCACCGGGCTCTAAATGCGGATGAGACAAAATATCGGGCGGACGGATGGTAATATTCCGGCTGCGGAAAATAAGTTTTCCGCGATCGGCAATTGCATCCCGCGCATTCACCGAAAGATTCATTAAAACCTGTTCTATTTGCCCGCGGGCACCGCGTATATTCGAAACTCCCGAATGCAACTCCAGAATAATCTCAATTTTGCGGTCTAAAAGACGCCGGAACATTTTAATGAAATCTTCAATGATTTCATTCGGATTCAGAATTTCCAGTTTTTCGCTCCCGCTTCCCCGGGAGAAAGACAGAATCTGCTCTGTTAACAATGAGGCTTTTTCAGCAGCTTTCTCAATGGTTTCAACATATTGTATATATTCGGGATTATACTTCATCTTCATTTTCAGTAACTGTGCATTGGGCAGAATTATAGCAAGAATATTATTAAAATCATGTGCAATTCCACCCGCCAGTGTGCCCACACTTTCCAGCCGCTGGCTTTGGCGACTTTTATTCTTCTGTATCAAATCCCGGGTAATATCCCTGATAATAAAAATATTACCGCTGGCTTCCGGATTCAGATGGATCATTGGACGGAAGGTCACTTCAACGACTCTTTGCTTGTTCTCTTCAAATGAATTCAGTTCCTGTTGTATCATGCGAAATTCCTGTTGCTCGATAAGGCTCTGCAATGCCTTCTGCAGTCCGCTTTCATGAAACCGCTCAACCTCAGAAAAATGGCGGCGGCCGGATATCCCTTCCTGCCTGATTTCCATAATTTTCAAAAGTTCCCGGTTATACCAGCGGATATTTCCATCGGTATCCAGAACCAGCAGGCCCAGCGGGATTTGGTCAAATACCTGCAGCACTTCTTCCTGGATGCGTTTCAGCTCACTGGTCCGCTCTTTAATTCGCTCTTCCAGATTCAAATTATTTTCATATAATTTTTTGTTTAACAAAGACCTTTGCTTGTTAGTGTAGTTGAGTTCGAAAGTCATTTCGTTAAATTTACGCGCCAACTGGCCGATTTCCCCCCGGTCATCTACATCAATATGGTAATCAAAATTGCCCTGGCTGACCTGCTCCGTTCCCTCCATTAATTTTAACAGGGGCGTTACAATGCGCCGGCTGTAACTTTAAATAAATATTAAAGCGACCACCAGAATAACTGAATTTATAATAATGATGTAATATTTTATGCGGCCTGCTGCAGATAAAATATGCCTTCCGTCGAAGCCGACCACTGCATGGCCCCATACTGTTTCGTTCTGAGCAGAGCGGATGGGGGCAATAATCATGTGCTGATGATGTCTGCCGTTTACAATCTTTGTTTCATGAGCATTTTCATTGTTGATTATGGATAAGGGATCTATTACAAAGGAAAGGGTTGAATCGCCAATTCCGAATTCTTCAACCAGAACTGTATTATGAATATCCAGAAGCATCACATACTCTACATCCTGTTCCCTCAAAAAGGACTGAGCTGTCTGATGAAGACCGACTTCATTATAATTCACCAGTGAGGGATAACTGACCAGGGCCAGATTGTGGGCAATGGTGCGGATACGCTCCTCATACTGCTGGTGGATAAAGCGGTAAGAAATTTGATAAGAAATAAATACCGACAGAAAAGTAGCGGCGACAAACAGCAGACTGAGGGTAAGCGTCAGTCTGTTGTATAATGTCATTTGTTTGACTTTTTTAAGGAACATGGACCAACGGCATTGTTTTATCAATGGAATTATCGGCAGAGCACGCTGAATGTTGAGTTATTATCTGGTACCCTGCCGATATTTATTTCAAAAAAGGATGGCTATTTACTCAATAAATATTTAGCAATGGTCTGAAGCTGCATGTTGCTGGTTCCTTCATATATCTGGCCTATTTTGGCATCGCGGTATAATTTTTCCACCGGATACTCCTTGGTATAGCCATAACCGCCGAAAACTTCCACTGCAAGCGAGGTGATTCGTTCTGCCATTTGGGAAGCAAACAGTTTTGCCATTGCCGCTTCCTTCAAGAAATCATGTCCGGCATCCTTTAACCGCGCTGCATTATAAACCAGCAGTCTCGCTGCTTCCAATTGCGTCGCCATTTCGGCAATCTGAAACTGAATGCCCTGAAATTTTGCGAGTGGTTTGCCAAACTGTGTGCGTTCCTGTACATACTGGAGGGAATAGTGCAGAGCGGCGGCGGCCGTTCCCAGCATTTGTGCCCCGATACCGATGCGCCCCTCATTCAGGGTTTCAATGGCAACTTTATACCCTTTCCCGATTTCACCCAAAACATTTTCTTCCGGCACTTTGCAATTTTCCAGAACCAGTTCACAGGTACTGCTTGCCCGAATTCCCAGCTTGTCCTCTTTTTTTGAAACGGAAAACCCTTCAAATCCGCGTTCCACCATAAAGGCGGTAATTCCCCGGTACCCTTCATCAGGGTTGGCATTCGCAAAAATTATAAAAATATCGGATTCTGCAGCGCTGGTAATCCATAATTTCTGTCCATTCAGAATAAAGTGGCTGTCTTTTTTTTCTGCACGGGTTTTCAAAGCAAAAGCATCACTGCCGGAACCGGCTTCGGAGAGCGCATAAGAACCGATTTTTTCGGCCGCCAGTTTTGGCAGATATTTTTTTTTCAAAGAATCGCTCCCCCAGCGCAGAATAGCATTATTTACCAGCGTATTCTGCACATCCACATAAATAGCAGCCGAAGGATCGATGCGGGAAAGGGCTTCGATGGCAAGTATCGACATAAAAAAACTGGTGCCGGTGCCTCCGAATTCTTCCGGGATCTCTATCCCCATTAATCCCAGTTCAAAAAACTGTTGCAGGATTTCCTGCTTAAAAGAAGCTGTTTTATCCATTTCCATTACATGCGGCTTTATCTGCTCTTCAGCAAAATCGTAAACCATTTCCTGAAACATCTGTTCGTCTTCGGATAAATACGTAAGGGGAGGTGTTTGAATATTCATTGTCAATGCTCCTTTTTTTAACTTCTATTATGAATGATATTGCGGTTGCAATAAGATTTCATATTAAAGATATTCGGTTTAAAATACGGATAAAAAATCATAAATATTTAGCGGTTTTACAAGGAGAAAAATAATGGGCATAAAAGAATCCGATCTAATGAATATTCTAAGTGAGGCGCGTCGCCTGTATGAACAAAAATCCTTCACTGAAGCCATTCGGCGGTACCGGGAGGCAGCAGATCATTTAAAAGAGGATGCCGATAATCTGCCGATCGTGCAGATTGAACTGGGATGGAGCTATTACGCAGCGCAGCAGTACCGGGAGGCAGTAAGGGTGTTTCAGAAGGCGCTTGCTTCGGGCAAACTGGATGATCAGCAGAAGTTTGACGTGTTGCGGCTGTGCGGCTTTTCACTGGAGTTGAGCGGGGACTGGCAGCAGGCTCATGATTACCTGGATAAGGCACTACGGGTGGAAATCGCCGAAAGGATAAAACGGTTTACCTATTTTGAAATGGGTAAACTGTTGTTTATCCGCGGTAAAATAAGTGAAGCGGAGCAATTTTTGCAGACTGCAGAAGACCTTTTTGAAGACGATGAACCGGATTATTTGCTGACCTTAAACTACTACATGGGATTCAGCCGTTTTTTTCAGGGAAATTATAAGGAAGCAAGGCGGCGCTTCGATTTTATTATTCAGAATGCAGGCGAGCCTGAAAAAAAAGTGGGCGGTTATTTCGGACTGGCTCATTTGCATTTTAAAAATAAGGAATACCCGGCGCTTCTGGATTTGACGGAAAGAATCCTGCTTCTCGATCCGGAATTCTACGACCGCGAGACCCTGGCTTTTTTTAGCTGCGAAGCTTTTTTCCACTTGAATAAATGGGAAGACCTGGAAAGATTTTTTCGGGAAATGGTGCAGCGTTATCCACACGGCCGCTATTTTAAAGAATATGCCAAATTTCAGGCAGCGCTGGATGCTCACCGGCAAAATCCGGATCAGGCGGAGCAGGCGACCCCGCCCACAGAATAGCGGCAAGCTGAGGCAGCACCTGTGCTCTGGAGGGAATGAACAGCGGAAAACATGTTTACGAATTAAGCAGGAAAAATTATCTTCTCCCAAAACCACTTCAATTTCTTTATGGAGCTGCCGATAATAAACCGAAAGATAGCCTGAGGTATCTGGAGTGTCGCAGGAAGAACCCCGAATTTTAATTATAGATGATGAGTATTACCTGGGATTAATGTTGGCGCAGGCGCTGAATAATGATGGTTTTATGGCCACCGCCGTTACCGATGTGGACAGCGCGATAAACTGGCTGCAAAAGGACAGTTTTGAGCTGGTAGTCTCCGATATTTTCCTGCCGGGAAAAAACGGGATGGACCTTTTTAATCACGTCCAAAAAAACCATATTGATGCCCCTTTTATTTTTATGACCGGAAACCCCGACCTGGAAATTGCCGTCAATTTTCTGACCAGCGGCGGATATGACTATATTGTCAAACCTTTCATGATTCCTGATTTTATAAAAAAAGTGAAATCGGTAATCCGGCTGCACGCACAGAAAAAGAAGGAACAGAATCTGGTAAAAGATCTGCGCTCGCTTCTGGCCAAACGATTGTCCGAATTAAAAATTTATCATGATGCCTTCGAAAGTACTGATGACGGCGTGATTATTACCGATATGGACGGCATTATTGTCCGGGTAAACCGGGGATTTGAGAAAATCAGCGGATTAAAAAGTAACGAGCTGCAGCAGAAGCATCTGAATGTATTGCAGCCGGTTCTGCTTCCCGATCTGCTCTTCGAAAAAATTGTAGTCAGCATCCATCAGGAAAATCGCTGGAAGATGCAAATGATTACGCAGACCCGGCAGGAAGATGATGTTTTTCTGAACATCAGCTTTTATCCCATTCGGAACGAAGCGGGCCAGATATTTGCGTACGCCGGATTTTTTAAAGATGTTACCAATCAGCGGCAGGTGGAACAGGCCTACATCCGCAGCCTGCGGCAAATGAACCGGGCGCAGGAAGCGGTAATTTTCGGGCTGGCCCGCCTGGCGGAACACCGGGATCAGGATACCGGCTATCACCTTGAGCGCATTCGCAGTTATTGCAAGACGCTGGCATTAAAGCTGCGGGAGGCGGGACTTTACAGCAGCCGGATCGATGATGAATTTATTCAGATGCTGTGGCGCACTGCACCGCTTCATGATATCGGTAAAGTCAGTATTCCCGATTATATTTTACTGAAAAACGAAAAACTGACCGATCCCGAATTTGAAATCATGAAAAGCCATACCACTGTGGGCTATCACATCATTCATTCAATTTCTGAACAATACGGTGAAATGCCTTTCACCAAAATCGGCACGGAAATAACCCATTGCCATCATGAAAAATGGAATGGCACAGGCTATCCGCGGAAATTAAAAGGGGATAAAATTCCGCTTTCGGCCCGAATTCTGGCTATTGCAGATGTATATGACGCCCTGACTTCCAAAAGAACCTATAAAGATGCTTTCAGCCATACCCGTGCATTGGAAATAATGAGAAAAGAACGGGGAAAACATTTCTGCCCGGATATATTAGATATTTTTCTGGAATATGAAAATACATTTGATGAGATACGAAAGCGAATTATTGAGCTGGAAATAAAAACCGATAAAC
>JBAPTX010000651.1:0-7410 GCA_049282375.1 Calditrichia bacterium | reverse complement strand
GTGGCATACTGTTCCCGCAGCCGCTCCAATCCTTCATTCAGCATGGCCTCATTTACTTCAACGACATCCTTTTCCACTTGCAGATTTTTATACTTTTTAAGTTCAACATCCGGCTCAACTTCCACTTCTACATCAAAAGCCATTCCTTCATGAATATTATCTACATTTACATCTGTGATAATACCCTGGGTAACCGGTTCAATTCCGACTTCATCGAGTGCCGCTGAATAAAATGTTTTCACCGCTTCCTCAATCATTTCCTGATGAATCAGGTCATGATACTGTTTATGAACCAGATTAGCGGGTGCCTTTCCTTTTCGGAAACCGGGAATAGAGGCCTGCTTCTGATATTTTTTTATCAGTTTTTGTTCCACGGAATGCAATTCTTCCCCGGATATATTGACTTTTATTTTTTTGGAATAACTGCTGATGGTTTCCACTTTTGTCTGCATTAAATAGGCCCTTTAATATTGTAATAATATTTAAATTTTAAAGCTGAACAATATAACACCGACGGGTAAATTTCGCAAGTGTGTTAAAAATCGTATGCTGTGCATTTTCTTTAATTATTCCACTAAAAAATTCCTGAATTCTTCAGGTTCATCAGCCGAAAAATGGGAGGGGTTTACATACAGGCTTAATCTATTATTTTGCATTTTTAACATTCTTTTTTTGCAGATAAAAAACTATTTTTGTGACCTGAATCAATTGGATTCTATCAAATTGCTTATTATAATAAATGCCCCTTGTTGAAAGTGAGTCTTTGTAACACGGGTGCAAACACGGTCCTTCAAATATTTTATAATTTATAATAATACAGAAATTTTTCATTTGGAAAGGAGGTGATTCACCGAATGATTTTGTGTTAAGTGTTTAATACACTATGGGGCAGTTCCTTTTTCCATTTACCGCTTTATCCCCCATTTTATACCAGGAAATTTAGAAAATCAGGGAAATAATTTTAAATAAAACCCCTCAGGAGGGTTATTATGAATAATTTTTTTAAAACAATGATGGTGTGTATGGTTTTTTTCATCGCCATTACCATCTTTTATGCAGGTCCTGCGGAAGCATCTCACTTCCGTTACGGGACCGTTAATTATGAACCGACCGGCAATCCCGGTGAAGTTGAATTCAACCTGCAGGCCGCTTTCCGGCGGGACGGCTATTCCGGTTCACATCCCGACGGTCATCCGCAGGTGGGAGATGTTATTACTGAAACTATTGGCGGAACCGGAATTACCTTTGGTGACGGTGGATTTACCGGAACTCTGGATTTTGAAGTTACCGCCTTTGATCAGGCTGATAACTGGATTATCGGTAGTGCACTAGATCCTTCAACAAACACACCGGGGATTGTTCACAGCTATGCCGGCGCCGGCCCTTATACAGCGGCGGTCAGCGGTTGCTGCCGTATAGGTGCGTTGAATAACCGTTCCAGTGGCAGTTATCTTCTGGAGACCATTGTGGAACCGCAGTCCGGCAATAACTCCCCCGTAACAACCCTTGTGCCTATCGTAAATGTACCCGAGAGTGCAACCGCGCATTTTTTTGTTCCGGCGGTTGATCCGGACGGCGATGGCCTGCAGTGGCGGATGTCCACCAATACCGAAGCCGGCGGCGGCCCCCATCCCCCCAATTTCTCAATTGATCCCAATACCGGGGAAGTGACCTGGAATAATGTGGGACTTGACCAGGTGAATTACTGGACCACCCAGGTGGTGATCGAAGATCTGGATGCGAATGGTCAGGTTATCAGTAAAACACCGGTTGATTTTTTCCTCAAAATTAATCCTGTTGTAGGAAATCCCCCCTCTTGTTCCATTTCGCCAATGGGCCCGTTGAATGTAGCGGTGGGAAGTCCGGTTTCTTTCACAATAACCGGAACCGATCCGGATCCAGGTGACAGCCTTTCGCTGAATACCAGCGGGTTGCCGGGTGGCGCTACTATGACGCCGGCATTGCCTTTTAAAGATGTATCACCCATCAGCAGTACCTTTAACTGGACACCGGGCGCCGGAGATATCGGCTCCAATGTGGTGTTATTTTCAGTCACAGATTCTTCCGGTCAGCAGTCACTTTGTTCGATTAACATTAATGTACAGGCACAGCAGGAAGTTGTATTCCTGACCTGCGGCAGCGGAGATGAGGAAGTTCCGCCGGTAAGCGGTGATGGAGAAGTTGGCGGAATGTTTGTCCTCAATGAAACCCATGATTCTCTGTTTTATTACATTCGGGTAACCGGATTAACCGGTCCCCTGCAGGCTGCCCATTTCCATAATGCTGCGGCCGGTACCAATGGTGGAGTGGTGAAAACATTGACAGGCGATTTTGTTAGTGGCCAGGCTTCCGGAGTTTGGACCAGCAGCGATGCCGAACCGTTGACTGCTGCCCTGGTTTCTGAATTAATGGCTGGAAATATTTATGTGAATATTCATACGGCTGCGCATCCGGGTGGTGAAGTTCGCGGTCAGTTGGAAAGCGGTAATCCAATAGATCTGTATGCCACTTTAGAGGGTGGGCAGGAAGTTCCCCCCAATTCATCAACTGCCAGCGGCAGTGGAATTTTTGAGCTGAGTGCAGATGGAAGTTCTCTGAATTTTGATATCAGCTACAATGGGCTCAGTGCTCCCATGTCCGCAGCACATTTCCATAATGCACCTTCAGGAACGAATGGAGGCGTTGTAAGGACACTGACCGGTGATTTTGTAGGTAATAATGCAGTGGGTGTCTGGACTGATGCAGATGCTGAACCGCTGACACCTATGCTGGTTGCCGAAGTTCTGGGCGGCGGTATTTACGTCAATGTTCATACTTCAACATATCCGGGCGGCGAAATTCGCGGACAGTTGTCTTGTCAGGCACCGCTGCAGGATGGTGATGCACCCACCTGTGATCTGGACGCGGTCAATCCCGGACCGCCGGTGTCTATTGACATCCGGGTGCAGGATATGCAGAGCGGTATCGCATCCATTATTGTGCTGAAGTCGAAAAATGCCACCGTCAACATTCCCGCGTTTACCCCCGGGGATACCGGTCCGATAATGGTTTCAGCAACCAAAATCGATAACAGTAAGGGCGCCAGCGTTGCGCTGGAAACAATGGACATGGCGGGGAATACCACCCGATGTGATCCGGTTTATACCAAGCTCTCTTCTGTGGCACCGGAAAGTTTTGAACTGGCGCAGAATTATCCCAATCCGTTCAATCCCAGTACGACGATTCACTTCAACGTGCCCGCAACAGATAATAATGCCACTGCAGTGGAAATTGTGGTATATGATCTGACCGGCCGCGAAGTGGCCACGCTGGTCAATGATGTTATGCAGTCCGGGCAGTACTCTGTGCAATGGGACGGCACCAACAGCAATGGTAAACATGTTGCCGGCGGCGTTTATATCTACCGCATGGTGGCAGGTGATTTTGTGCAGACCCGCAAGATGATTCTCATGAAGTAAGTTGTGAAATGGTGAAGCAGAGCGGCATATCTATGCCGCCTGCTTCATTTATTAATACAGAACAAATATATGGTATTACTGGGAGTTGAAGTAAAAAAAAGCAGATGATGAAATTTTCAGATTTTTGTTTCAGTTCATGTTGATACAACTCTTCGGCAAATGGCCTGTCGTTTCACAAAGTGGAGCGATTATTTATTTTAAGTCAGCTTTAAAACCATAACTGCAATGATTGATTGGGGGTTTTATGTTCAACAATTTACTGATAAAAAGCTTGAAAGGATTTTTCGGCATGTCTATGCTGGCAGTGATGATACTGGCGGCAACTGCGTTCAGCCAACCCACGCCCTATGCGACCGGGCTGAACCAGCCGATTGGTTTGGCGGTGGATGCGAGAGGATGGCTTTGGGTGGGAGAGCAGGGAACCGGCAATAATGACGGCCAGATTTCGGTGGTGATGCCGGATGGAACAGTTTATCCGTTTGTCTCCGGCTTGCCCTCTGAAGTATTCCAGGGAGAAATTCTGGGGCCGGTACGTCCGTTTTTTGATGTGAACGGGGAATTACTGGTCTTACAGGGAGAAGGAACTCAGCCTCTTTCCGGTAATATTCTGGAGTTTGATACCAGCGGTTTTTCTCCCGGTGATCCGCCAAAAACAATCGCGGATACCATTGCCGCTTACCCGGTTAGAAGTTATGTGCTGGGGCAGGGGTTTTTAGAATCCAATCCTTATGATATCACACTGGGCCCGGATGATGACTGGTTTATCTCTGATGCGGCTGCCAATGCCATTATCAGGCGGGACCGGGTGACCGGAAATTATTCTGTATTTGCAACATTCCCGGATTTCCCCAACCCGCTTCCTTTTCCTCCGCCATTCATAAATGTAGTTCCGACAAATATTGAATTTATGCAGGACCATTTTCTGGTAAGTTCACTCACAGGTTTTCCCTTTATTGAAGGTGCCGCAAATATCTTTTCCGTTGATACCAATGGTGCGGTTTCTGTTTATCAGGACAGTCTTACCACCCTGGTATCGCTGGATGTGAATCCGATGGACAATTCAGTAGTGGCCCTTAAGTTTGCGCATTTCAATCCGCCGCCGCCACCGCCTGCACCCGGATTCGTTCCCTTCAGCGGTGCTTTGTTAAAGGTTTCCGGTGCTGCAGTTGATACCTTGGCTGCCGCACTGAATTTTCCTGCAGATGTCACTATTGCTGCCAATGGTAATATTTTTATTTCCTCATTAGGGAATAATGAAATTCTGCTTCTGGCTCCGGCGCCACCGGATATAAATGCGCCTTCCTGCGAATTATCGGGAATTAATCCCGGACCGCCGGTATCCATTGATATTGAAGTAATGGACAGTGAAAGTGGTGTTGCCTCTGTGGAAGTTGTGAAAGCAAAAAATGCCTCGGTGGAAATACCGAAAGGATCCGGCAATTTCTTTGGTCAGGGGGATCTGGTATCGTTTTCTCCGGCTTCCATCACTCCTGTTCTTATAAATGCTGTAAAAGTGGATAACAGCAAAGGGGCAAGCGTGACGCTGAGAATCACGGATGAAGCCGGGAATGCTGTGGTTTGTGACCCCGTATACACCAAACTTTCTTCGGTAACACCGGAAAGTTTTCAGTTGGTGCAGAACTATCCGAACCCGTTTAATCCCACTACCACGATTCACTTTAATGTGCCGGCAATAGCTGACAATGCCACGGCAGTCGAGATTATCGTGTATGATCTGACCGGACGCGAAGTGGCCACACTGGTGGATGGTGTGATGAGCGCCGGAGAATATTCGGTTCAGTGGGATGGCACCAGCAGTAACGGCAAACAGGTAGCCGGCGGTGTTTACATTTACCGGATGGTGGCTGGAGATTTTGTGCAGACCCGCAAGATGGTGCTGATAAAATAAACACGGAAAATTAAAATCAGATACCTTGCATTTATAGGCACAGTTCATCCCATAAAGTATTCTTTTAATGGAGTGATTGCCGTCACCTTGAAATTCGCCATTTTATAAAAATATAGTATAGCTTCTTTTGCAGAATGTAATTAAGGAAATAGAAAGGAGGTTGAGAATGTAGGTAAAAGGAATTGAGTTTTGCAGGGAACGGAAGAAAGGGATTTCATAATATTTTACTTGTTGCTTTGCGAGGAACAAAAAATGAAGAAAACGATTCAGTTTTTGGCCATCCTGATCCTGGTTTGTGCTTTTATTAATCCCGGGCAGGCCCAGTCCGTGGATAATAAAGGCAAAGATTTTTATTTGACATTCATGCCGAATACGCTGTCAACCAGTCCGAATGTTGAACTACATTTAACTGCTGATGCAAATACAACCGTAACCATTGACTATCCTATTAATTCACCCACTTTCAACCAGACCGTAAATGTGGGTCCGGGTGCAGTAACTATTGTATCGATTCCCGTTGGCTCATCCAATGGCTGGACTGCGGGGGTGGTCAGTAATAACGGGGTTCATGCTTATTCTACCGATGAATTCGTCTGTTATATGATTAACCGGCGGAATTATACCTCCGATGCCGCTCTGGGCCTTCCTAAAGATGCATTGAACACTCTTTATGTTGCATCCGGATATTACAGTAATCTTGTCACTGCAGACCGCGGCGAGTTTGCAGTGGTTGCACCGTTTGACAGTACAACGGTTACTGTTACACCGTCTGTAGATCTGCAGGGGGGATATACCGCGGGTACACCTTTCAGCTTTATGTTGAATAAAGGAGAAACTTTTCTGGCTGTCAGTTCCACCTCGGGAACAAATGGAGATATTACCGGAAGCATAATCGATGCGGATAAACCTGTAGGTGTAACCAGCGGCAACAATTGTACGAATGTGCCGGCGGGAACAGTTTATTGTGATCATATTTTTGAAGTAGCCCAGCCGGTGCAGACATGGGGATTATACATTCCCGTGGTAAATCTGCCCAACCGGGGAGAGGGTTCTATTTACCGCGTACTGGCCTCTGAGGATAATACCACTGTAATGATGGATGGCTCGACGATTGCTACCCTGAATCAGGGAGAATATTTCGAAACCAGCATTATTCCCGGTGCCCATGTTTTTGAAGGCGACAAGCCGATTTATGTGGTTCAGTATATGACCGGCAGCGGCCGCCCGCAAACCGGCGGTATCGGTGATCCGGCCATGGGCAATATGATTCCCAGTGCGCAGTATTTATCCGCTTATACTTTCTCCACTGTCGGCGGAGGACAATTTGTACAAAATTATGTGACGATAATTGCGGAAGACAGTGATGTCACCAGTGGAAACATCATGCTGGACGGTGCGGTTATTCCCGCCGCAAACTTCACTTCCATTGCAGGCTCCGGTCTGTCCTACTCCATTGAATCGATTGCCGACGGCACCCATACAACCCAATCCATACTCGGGCATGGGATTACCGTGGAAGGATACAATACGGACGATTCTTATATTTATCCCGGTGGTGCCCGCTTCCAGTTTATCAATCCGGTGGGCGACGCCAATCCGCCGATCTGCCAGGTTACCTTTTCCAATGACAGTGCCTTCGGCAGTGCCACCGATAACCGCCCCAGTGAAGATGTTAACGGAAACGGGATCCTGGATCCGGGCGAAGACCTCAACGGGAACGGCCAGATTGATGAAGATACCGGTATCTTCTTTGTCGAACTGGACCCCAGCAGCACAAATTTGAATCTTGTGGTTGATCCCTTTACTCCCGGTGATCCGGTAGTTACCTATACCGTCAATTTAATTGACCCGAATCAGCCCGGCAGCGGAATGGTAACCGCAACGGATGGTGCCGGAAACCAGTGCAGCAGCATTATTGATTTCACGGTAGCAGTAAATAATACCCCGACTTGCCAGATAGATCCGGCGGGTCCTTTTACAATTGATGAGAATCAGAATTTAACGTTCAATGTACTGGCTTCTGATGCAGATGCGGGCGATATG
>JBAPTX010000650.1:0-2866 GCA_049282375.1 Calditrichia bacterium | reverse complement strand
AGCCAGCTCAATTCATGAAAGGAAGATTCTGCAAGAAGATTCAGATTGCTATTTTTGAAAACGGCTGCTCCAATTGCCTGAAAATATCGCAAATCCCACATCTCATCCGGCCGTCCGAAGTAAAGCGAACGTGCACTATCAATATCACCAATCATGGGAATTCGTCCATCCGGACGGGTCAAATAAAATGAAAATTCAACGGCATTTTCTATGAACGCCCAAACATCTTCATTAACGTTATAATTATTGTTTTGACGCAGGAGGGCAACCTGGATATAAAATCCCAACGTAAAATGATGATAATAACTGGCTTGTTCTACTGTAAACCCATCTGGAGAAAACTGATGCGGTAACTGGCCCGCCAGCTCATTCCAGTATTTTTCCCGCCAGATACGGGGCTGCTCTGGACCATCAAGTACAATACCTAAAAAAGAAAGAGCAGCCAGTTCACCTATTAAATGATTGTAAGGACTGTAATAGAAAGAAAGATTTTCTTCAATAAAAACAGCATGAAGGAATAATTGCTCAAGTAATTTTTTCCGTCGGGTATCAGTCCAGGCCGCAGAATGCCGTGTCAAAAAGTAAGTCCAGACCCAGGAAAATACGCGCACAGCATGTTCTAAAACTGAGGTATGATTTATTCCAATTTTGAAGGGATTGGCAGCTATCCAGCTCTCCAGCCATTCTAAAATTTTTTCTGCATACTTTTCCTCCCGGGTCAGGAAATATGCCATACCTACATCAATAAAAAACTGATGGCGGTTCAATTCCCAAACATATTTCACATCCCCATACAGATGGGGATTGCCGGTATTAAACATTGCATAGTAAACATCGGGATAATCTTTTCCGGATTGCGGATTGCGGGTCCATTGAACTTCTCCCGGAAAGGAAAAATCAATCCCCAGCAAATGGAAACGATGCTCTAACAGACGGTCAGCTTCCATGATAATTGCTTTATATTGCCGGGGAAAGAAACGCCTGAATTCGGTTGAAAATTTCTGCGGGTCATCTGAGATCCCAAAAAAATGAAGGTCATCCCTGAAACGAAGTTTGGACATTTTGGGTGAATTCCGCATCTCCTCGGGAAAAAACAAGTCGTGCAGTTCGCCCTGTTGACTTCGGCGAAAACGCAGTTTTTCAACTTCCTGACGAATTTTCTGGCGTGAACGAAAGGTGAGTTCCTGCCCGCTCATCTTTTTCAATTTTGAAAGCGATTTTAATAAATCCATTTAAAGGGATATCAGTTTCTTTTAAACCCGCATAAGCGTGCGGCAAAAACAGGCATGGGCAGCTTTAATGTTACATTTATCCGCTGCAGTTCATATTTATCTTGCGGAATGGTGCCGTTAAAGGGCCGAATTTCGGTAAAGGCACATTTATAGCCAAGAGATTTTAACTGCTGTTTCTGGATTTCTGTAAAATCCTGCCTGCCGCCATTTGGATAACTTAAAACTTTACAGGTATGTCCCGTTTGTGATTCTATTAATTCTTTGGATAATTTCAGTTCCTGCAGACTTTCTTCTTCCGATAATTGTGACAACATCCTGTGAGTATGAGTGTGAGATCCGACAGTGTGCCCTGCCCTGACCAGGCCTTGAATTTCATTCCATTTCATAAAAAGATATCGTTCTTCTTCCTTTTTCTGCATTTCCAAATTAACATCGGATAGCTGTTCAAAAATAATTTCCATTTTGTTGTTGAGGATTTGCGGTTTTTGTTGCTTTAGGTATTGCCGGATAAAAATTGACGCTTTTTCCCTTTCCCTTTGATTCCGGAGCGGGAATACCGTGGATTCGGGTATTTCAAGCAACAACTTTTTTATTCTGGTGCGCTGAAGAAGGCGGGTTACCTGCTCGGTCCAGAGAAACTCTCGAGTACCGATCAATTTTGTGGTAATAAAAAAACAGGCTTTTAATCCAAATTTTTCCAAAGAAGGAAGAGCATATTTGAAATTATTTCTAAACCCGTCATCAAAAGTTATTAAAAACCCCCCTTCAACATCTTTGCCATTTTTATAGAATTCTTCAATTTGCAGGGGTCTGTAATGCTTTAATAAAAAAGTGAGCTGACGTTCAAATTGGGCAATAGAGACAAAATTACGATATTCATAGTAATCGCCATTTTTAGGAATTTTGGGTAACACACCATGATACGTCAAAACAATGGGAAGCCGATGATGCCGTTCACGCATGACCTCGTAGAATCCGGCCACTTCGAAGAAACGATAAAAACAGTATTTAACGGCAGTATTCATGTGCTATTTTAAAGTTTTTTATGAATTGTTGTACGAAAATTCCACAGCGAATTTAAATCCCCGGATAAATATTTTTGAAGAATTTGAATAAGCTCTTTATCATTAAGAATATTTTGTTCTCTTAAATATGTCAGAATCCGGGTGTCATCAACCCCTCGTTTTAATAAATTCAAGCGCAGTGATGGAAATATTGAAGCCTGATTATCACCGGTTTTTAGCGCATAAATGATGAAGTCCTTTCCATCTTCCCCATCAACTTCCCGCGAAATCGTTTTCCAGACCATAAATCCATTTAAATTATTATACCAAACATTATAGATTCTTACCAACGCCTGGTTAGCAGCTTCATCAATTATCGGGGTATCCCCGTACATATAAACTCTTTTCCCATTTTTGCGCAATTCTCCCGCTTTAATCATGGGGTAATTATCCTGCAGAGAATGGTGATTGATAACCCAGGTATCCACTGGTTCAAGAATTTCGTTTCCTTTATTTGCACGAAAATCTTTATCATATTCCCCCTGATGCTCTGTACAATAAAAATGGGAAATATCCATGCGGAAATCAACTTTAACATTGCCTTTTTCTGAGAAAACCCGATGGGTCAAC
>JBAPTX010000649.1:0-3372 GCA_049282375.1 Calditrichia bacterium | reverse complement strand
TTGTCCGTCGCTTTCAGGGGCAGCCGGGCATCCACATTCAGGCTCTCCGGCAGACTCACTTTTTGATCCAGCCGCAGCAAATAGCGCTGGGTCTGCGAATTGGGATCGACCATGGGAATAATTTTTTGAATCGTGGCGTCCAGCGTTCGGCCATCCGGCAGAATGATGTCACAACGGCTGCCTTTCTCAATCTGGCTGACAAATTGGTAGGGCACGTTCAAATTGATATGCAGTGACAACGGGTCAGAAACCACCGCAATCTGTTCGCCGTCGCTCACATAATCTCCCATGTGATAATCCAGCTCGGTCAGTATGCCGCCGGTGTGCGCCCGAACCGCGACCGCTCCCCGGAACAGCTCATCGCCGATGTCGATTCTCAGACTGTCGGTGGCGGCGGACTCCCGCGTTTTAATCAAAAACAGCCGGTCGCCGCTTTTCACCGGGTCTCCGATATCTTTATAAACCTGTTCGATGAATCCCTGAAAGGTCGCTCTCACCACTTCTTTGTTCAGGAAAATGGTGGTCGCATTCAGGTTCAGATATTCGGTGATGTCCGTTTTTACCGGGTGGGTTATCTGGACCGGCGTCCCTTTTTCTCCGGCCGTGTTTGCCTGCTGCTGATCCGGCGAACAGGAGACCGATAGCAGCAGGCCGGCAAAAAAGATGAGTCCGGCCGCTATAGCGATTGATCCTCTCATTCCACTCCTCTCACCAGTTCCAGTAATTAAAGTTATTGATTTCCATTTGATAACTGATTTTTTTTTCAATTTTCGTCTTTCTTAATCGGATCAAATTGCGCAGCATGGTCAGGTAACCAATCATCGAAATGCCGCCGGTCTCTAGCTGTTCCGACGAAATCCGAATCAAATTCCGGTAATCGGTAATTTGTGTTTCCAGTCCATCCAAACTCTCTTTCAGCGATCTGATTTTGGCAAAAGCATTTTCCCGCCGCACCCTGAGGTTCGTTTTAGAATATCCTTTGTAAGCGCTGATGGTCTCCCTGGCAATCCGGCTTTGCTGGCGGGTGATGCTTTTTTGCCTGCCGTCGTAAATGGGGACTGATAAATTTATTCCGGCGCTGAACCCGAACTTCCGCTGAATTCCATCCAGCTCCACTGCATTCAAACCAGTATTTATGAAGAGATTGACCTGGGGCCAGTATTTTGTTTCGAAAACGGATTGATCCGCCACTGTTGCTAAACTGTCCAGCGTAAATTGCCGGATGAAATGGGTGCTGTCAAGCGCTGGTTTTAGACTCATATCAACTGAATCGATTTGCATGGCAGCGGTATCCTTTATTCCGCACAGCGAATTGAGCTCGGTTAAATCGGTTTTGTAATTCTGAAAGGTTTCCTTCAAATTGATTGTCTGATGCTGCGATTCGACCTTGAGCAGCAAATAATTTTGGGCGCTTTCATAGCCTTTTTCCACCAGCTCCGAAGTAATACGAAGCTGCTTCTCCAAGTTGTTCACCACTTCTTTGGCCAGCCCGTATTCCAGCAGCGATTGATACGCCGTCAGATACTGGTCAGTGATCTGCTTTCTCAATTTGTGTTTTTCCAGCACGTAGCTGAACCTGTCCTGCCGGATTTTCACTGAATTGCGCCGCTGCAGGGCATTGACAATTCTGCCATTCAGGATGTTTCTTTCCACATTAAACAGCGCCGAATATTCTCCGCCGTTGGTGATGCCCACATCATACCCAATGGCATCGGGAGCAGGATTGGTGGAAATGAAATTTCCATTATTATTAAAATATGGCGCAAACAGATAACTCGCCGTAAAGCTGAGCTGAAAAGTGGAATGCTGCGCCCCGATGAGGTCTCTTTGCAGGGCGTTTATGGATTGTTGATTTTGGTAATCCTGCAACACGGGAAAGTTCTGAAATCCCTTCTGCAGGTAATAAGCAAGGTTATTTTGTGCAGGGGATGTGCTGATTGATAAAAACAGAAAAATAAATACAGGTAGAATTTTAATTGACATATCGTTTACTCAAATTTTATCATAATGGTATGCAATTCATTCCGATAGGAATAATTGATTTCATAATTATATAAAAGGCAAATTTTTTTGACGATTGACAGTCCAAGACCGGAGGAGCCACCGGACACATTGCCTTTAGTAAACCGGCTGAAGATTACATCCGGGTTCAATGCTTGTCTTTTTCCAGTATTTCCAACAGTAAAGATGAAATCCTCCAACACCATTTCAATCCTGCCGTTCTCAAGATTATGTTTGACGGCGTTGGAAACCAGATTGCTGAACAGGATATCCAGAAGCATTTCATTTCCCGGAATTTTCCTGCCGGAATCAAGCTCACTGGAGATGGAAATGTTTTTTGCCGCAGCGATTTCGGCGTAATTTTCAAGAACCCGTGCCAGAATTTTTTCGGGGGATATTTCTTCTTCCTGGAAAAAATCCCTGCTTTCCAGTTTAGCCAGCAGCACCAAAGAACGATTCAGCCTGTCCAGCCGGTTAATATTCTGATAAGCTTTGCGAATATGATCAATCATCTCTTCATCAGTAATCTCCTTTTGCAGCAGGAGCTCCAGTTTGCTTTTCACCACAGAAACCGGGGTCTGCAGCTCATGGCTCACATCCCCTGTGAATTCTCTAAGGGCGTTGTATTCCATTGCAGCTTTTGATGATAATTCGGTGAGTGCGGCATTCAGTTCTGAAAATTCCTCAATTTCAGATTTCTGCAGCGCCAGCTCTTTCCCGGATTTTACTGAATACATTTTCAATTGATCGAGATTATAATAGAAAGGACGGAGAATCTTTTTGGCGGTGTGGCGATTGATCAGGAAAAGCAAACCTACCATTAACAAGTATGCCAGTGCAAAGATGCCGAGCAGGCTGACCAGTAAATCTTTTCTTTCGATCAGAGAAGTACGCACAGTAATCTTGTATTCATTGCCGCCGCTGGTAAAATAGGCCACCGCCTGCCGGTATGGCTCGCTTTCCGCTTCTTCTTTCATGAAAAATGTGGTATCATTGAGTACAATCTTTTCCGATAACTTCTGTGGCACTTTTTTTATTTCGATGAAAGGTGGATAATTTATCTGCGTTTCTTGCTGAAATTTCCCGATGATTTCACGCTGGCTGGTCAGAAGCTGTTCATCCAGTTCTTCGTTTATGGTCCAGTTCAGGACAAAATAGATGGCAGCGAACACCGCCAGGAAAAGTAATGTGGAATTAAGTAGGTAATTTCTCGTTATTTGACTGATTAATTTCATCGTAAAGTAAATTTGTAACCAACGCCATACACGGATTTGATATAATCGCATGCGCCGGCCTCGGTTAGTTTTTTTCGTAAATTTTTAATGTGGGTATATACAAAATCAAGGTTGTCATACGCACTGGAATCATCAC
>JBAPTX010000648.1:0-7063 GCA_049282375.1 Calditrichia bacterium | reverse complement strand
CGTCCGGGGGGCGGAAGCAGGTCGGCTGCAGCCGGTGCGGTTTACAAAATCGATTTTACCAGCCGTACCCGCGGCGCCTACGACGGCATTAAAATCGGGGGAGTTGTCGGAGGGCTTGCCGGATCGGTGGCGGCGCCGCTGATTTTTCCGGGCACAGAAGACAACGATCCCACAAAATACATTCTGCCCAGCATCGGATTCGGCGGAATTATCGGTTTTACAGCCGGCAGCCTTATCGGGCGCAGAGAACATTTTTATTTTCAGAAACAAACAAATCCGGAGGAATTAAAACCCGATTAAAAGGGGTCACCCGCTCGGCTGTTTTTTTCAATCTCCCACAAAAAAAGGCCTTTATGAATTTAACACAAAGGCCTGATAGTACGGCAAAAGCGTGTATTTCTGGCGGCAGCTAGAATTCATCCCCTTCCTCACCGGTATCCCATTCTCCGCCGCGGTCGCGTTTTCTTTTAAAATTATTAATGTTGTACTGCAGATTCAGCATCACCACCGGCGATTCCAGATCCACGTGATGATAGGAATACAGATTGCGGCCTTCATTGGTGTATTCAAATTTACGGGTGCCGAACAAATCCCGGATCTGCAAAGTGGCGGAAAGGCTGTGATCTAAAAATTCCTGTTTCACTGCCAGATCGGTGGAGAAGAATCCCTCCCTGGAGCCCTGCGAAGACACCGTGGGGCTGTGGTAATTCCCGTTCACCTGAAACTGGGTATTAGTGGCGAGTTTCACGGAGTTGTTCAGCCGGATACCCCAGTTAAAGCTTTCCCGCGCGAAAGATTCGTCATACAGTGTGCCTTCCACCCGGTAATTATAAAGATTGCCCATCGCGCTCAGATTCCATTTTTTCAGGAAATCCATGTTCAGCATAAATTCGGCACCGAGGGCATAATCCTTCCCCACATTTTCAACACTATGCAGCGTCACATTGGCATCATAAACGGAGCGCACCCGTTCGACTTTATTTTCAGTTACCCGGTAATACAATTCGGTGGAAATTATGTTTTTCCCAAGGTGAGTCTGCCATCCGCCCTCAAAAGAATTGATGTATTCCGGTTTAAGGGCAGGATTCCCTATCCGGACGTTATATGCATCCATCCAGGTTTCGAACGGTTCCAGATAATAACCGCGGGGCCGGTCGATGCGGCGGGTATAACTGGCCATAAACTGCTGTCCGTCCATGAACTGATAGGATATGTGGAAGGTGGGGAAGTAATCTCCCCGGTCCAGTTTAAACATGCCGTTTTCCCCGGTAAGATCAATGGTGCGGTAAGTATATTCGCCGCGCAGCCCGAACTGGTAGCCCAGCTTGCTCCATTCCCCCGCATACAGCGCATACAGTGAGTGGATATCCCGGTTGTAGTCAATTGAATGGCTATATTTCGGAAGAAAGTCATAATCTCCGGTAAGAGGATTGTATTCATACAGCTCGTTGGTATCTTCAGAACGGTCCAGCTCGCTCTGATATCCGGCTTCAAACTTCCTGTTCGGGCCGAAGGGCAGTGTATAATCAATTTTAAAACGCAGATCCTGTGAAGGCCCCTTTTCGGTTGAAATGCGCCCTTCTGTCAGGCTTTGCTGTTCATTGTAAAGCTCATTCACGCTTTGTTCATCGCCATCATGATATCCCAGAAAAAGATTCGAAGAAATTTCATGACCTTTCCCGGCAAAGCGGTGTACATAGGATAAATTGCCGCCATAGTAATTCCCGCTGCGTTCCTGTTCATTGCTGCTGGTATAACTGAGAACTGTATTGCTTAAACTGGTCCATTCCCGGAAATCCTCTTCCGAATTCCTTGCCGAGGTTCTCTCGCCATAGCGCCCGTTCAAACTGAAAACATCCGAGGGCGAAGGGTACCATTCCAGAATACCCCGCAGCCCCCAGCCGTCATGCTGGCGGCGGGAATCGCCGTTGGAATTCACATAAAAAGTCTGATCGGCCAGAGTGGTGCGATTGATCTGTCGGTCTTCCCCGCTGAAGCTGCGGTCCCTGTAGTCCGCTCCGGCAGTGAGGGAATAGCGGGCATCCTTCTGATTCAGCAGAAAATCACCGCCGTATTTGTCCTTTAATCCGCCATTCAGGTTAAACAATCCGCTTCGGCCCAGCGTCCGTTGTTTTTTCATAACAATATTGATTATGCCGGCAGTGCCTTCGGGATTGTATTTGGCGGAAGGGTTGGTAATTATTTCAATATTCTCGATACTGGTGGCGGGAATCTGCTGAAGCGCATCGCTGGCATCCAGAATGGAGGGCCGGCCGTCAATCAGCACCCGGAAGTTGCCGCTGCCCCGCAGACTGACATTCCCCTCGATATCCACCGTTACCGAGGGCACATTCTCTAAAACATCAATGGCGGTGCCGGAAGTGGCGGTCTGCTGATGGCTCACATTTATCACCTTTTTATCGATCTGATAAGTCACCGCGGCGCGTTCAGCTTCCACTTCCACATTTTCCATCATCAACGCGGACTGTTCAATGTAAATATCCCCGAGGTCCGCTTCGCGGTTACGCGGCCCCACCCGGACATCTCCAATTTTTCTGGTTTCATATCCCAGAAAAAAAACTTCTACATAATAGCGCCCGGGACGCGGCGGATTCAGATCAAAATTTCCCTGCTCATTGGTTATTGTGCCGGTAACCTGCATACTGTCCTGCTGGCTATACAGCACAATATTGGCATACTCAATCGGCTGGCGCGAATCCTGATCAAACACGCGGCCTTTGATTGCTGCCCCGTCGAAGGGCTGCTGATTTGAGCGCTGCCTTCCCTGCGCGAAAAGCGGTGAGGCGATCAGAAAACAGAAAAATAAAATCAGGAAATTCCTTTTCTTCATATAAGCTCCAAATAAATATCATATAAATGTCTGGGTATCGTTTCAAGATGGTTTTGCTACTGCGGGGCAGTATTAATGTTTCTCATTTTTACAGATCATCCTTTGGCGATAACCGGATTTACCTTCGAACATATTAGACACCACAACGCCGGATTACTGGCGGCCTAATATAAAATTTTCCAAAATTTTTTGCACGACAAATTTTTTATGAAAGGAAGGATCAACCGGACGGGCGGACAGTCTTATTTTTCAACAGGAAAAAACAGGCGAGCCTGTTCATAGTATCGAACCGATAAAAGCTGCAGATTATTCTGCCCCCCGGAGGCATTCCCTCCGGGGACAGCAGGAATAAAATCAGAAAAACCTATATACCCATTCTGGTATTTACATTATCCAGGTGCTCTTTAAAAATGGCGGTGTTTGGATCATTCACCCGCTTTCCTTTCCGGTAAGCCATTTGGTAATTTTGGCGCGCCAGTTCAAATTCATTCTGCGCTTCGTACCCTTCCCCCAGACTGTCATACACATTTGGTGACTCCGGGTTATTCTCCACATTATATTTAAAAAAGCGGATAGCCTCTTCCTGCCGGTTATTCTGCAGGGCACGGTATCCCAGAATATTAATGGTCAGCTCCGAAGGCTGCAATTTATAGCCAAATTCTGAGGATAAATTACGGTAATGGGAAAGTACCGACGGCAGATCTTCCGCTTCTTCATCAGGAAGTGCCCAGTTGCGGTACAGCCTGCCCAAGCCGTCGTGCAGCGTCGGCAGGGTTAGCGACCCATGATCATCATTGGGCATTTCCGCATAGTGCCAGTCGAGCTGGTCCGGTGCCTTTTCCCTGAAAATTTCAACCATCTGATGAAACGCAGGCAGCACCTCCGGCTCATCCCCTACGGTCATATAAAGGAATTTATCCAGATCCCGGTTCTTCTCCAGCAGCTCCGGTGCTTTTTTGACCAGATAGTTCTCATCGTATATAAACCAGGGGCTGGCGGCAATGTAAGCACTAAACAACTCCGGCCGGGTCAGCATGGTGTAAACACTGAACATGCCGGTGAGGGAATGCCCGAACAGAATGCGGTACGGCACCGTGCGGTAGTTTTTTTCCATATAGGGGATCAGTTCTTTTTCAAGAAAATTCTGGAAATTTTCCGCACCGCCGCCAAATTCCCTGCCCTCAGCATGGGTAGGGGTAAAATCGCGGTTGCGGTTGGTATTGGGGATTCCCACCACAATCATGTTGGATGCCTTTGCATTTCTGGCCAGAAAATTGGTAATCCCGGTGCCGTAATGAAAATGGGCGCCCCCGTCCAGCAGATAAAGCACCGGATATTTGTCATGGGAATTTTCGTAATTCGGCGGCAGGTAGATCAACAGGGGCCGGTCTTCATTTAAAATTTTGGAGTAAATAATTTTTTGTTTTCCCAGAACAATATCGTTTTCCTGCGCCCGCAGCGAATCCGCTGCGGAAAAGAAGGTTACAACCAGCAGCATGAGATAGAAAAATTTGATTAGATGTTGCGATTTCATCGGGCCTCCGTTTTGTAAAAATGTCCTTTTGCGTAAAAAACTGATACATAAACTTTGCATCTGTCAGCCCTACGGAGGAAAAACAGGCGGGGTTACAGAAAATAAAAATTGCAAAATTTAATTCGGCATTAACCGCTTAACTGCAAACTTTTAAAGCGGGTATCGCCGATTAATCCGCTGATCATTGCCGCGGCTTATGCTGGCGGTATACTTCCTCCTTTTAAAAGGGTATCAAACATGATCTCTGTACGGATATATTGAGTTTTAATTAATAAACATAGGATACTCACAGTAAATAGCTTAACATGCTCTTTCATTGGTACAATTTCGTGCCTATTTGCTTATTGAGATGGTATGAGAGCCATATCATTCATAAGCATCTGCTTACCTGTAAGGAGTATAATTATGAGAATAAACAAAGAAGATGTAGCCGTTAAGATGGAAATACCGGGAGCTGTGATACGTCAGCAAACGGATTTCGGCAACTTCACCGGGGCGGGCAAGATCAGTGGTGAATATTTTAGCCTCTCAGAGGGTGTCGATTCAACGCCGCTTTTCGAAGGACTGGAAGACAATTTGTGCCAGTGCCCTCATTTGGGATTTGTCCTGCGCGGACAACTTACCACAACATATGCCGATGGTACTCAGGAAACCGTTAATGCAAACGATCTTTTTTACTGGCCTGCCGGGCACAATGTAAAAGTGAATAAGGAAGCGGAAATTATCATGTTCAGTCCTCAGGATGAACATAGTCATGTCATCAGTCACATGATTGAGAAAACAAAGAGTTAAGCTCTAAGCGAATTGGAAGTTTCTAAAGGATTGTTTGTATATTCTTATTTTCATCAAAATTGAATCTGTTTGACCAGCACCTTCAGAGGAGATACCTCTCCCGCCCTGCCGGTTTTGAGGGTACTTAAATTCTGTAATACATTTTATTTTAAAAATTAACGCCGTTCTGCACGCAGCTTATGACCCCAGGCCGTTAGTTTGAGCAAGGCCCAGATGGTGGAGTTTGAAGGCTCCGCACGGGGGCAAGTAAATTCTTTAAATCCTAAGCTCACAGATCCTGCGAAAATGATAGCCGTACACCGCAAAAGTAATCGCCATCGGGAACACCTCCGGTTTACGGGCGAGGGCCCAGAAAAAGAGCTTCCAGTACTGAACACGCTCCCTTCCGAAAACCCCAAGGCGATAGACTGTCCTTATAAACGCCATCGCCTGCTCCAGAAGATATTTATGGTTTAAATGCACTTTGATTTTTGGGGGTTCAAATTCCTGCAAAAAAGTCTTAACCCGCTGATAATAAGCTTCCGGTGAATAGATGTGCTGTAACATACGCCGGTATTCGGAATGCAATAACTCAATATTCATGACCGGAATAATGTTTGTAGTGCCATCCACATTGTCGCCCGTCATTTGTTCATTCAAGCGCCCGGCCTGCAGCAGCCGTTTGTAGAGCATGGTACCGGGAGGCGCCTGCAGTAAACCCACCATTGCGGTCACAATACCGCTTTTCTGAATGAAATCGATAAGGCGCTGGAAAGTGACCGGGGTGTCGTTATCAAAACCGACGATAAATCCTCCCTGCACCTGCATCCCCATGCGCTGGATGCGTTTCACATCCTCGATGAGATCGCGGTTCAGGTTCTGCTTCTTGCTGCATTCCGCCAGGCTTTCCTCCTCTGGCGTCTCTATCCCGATAAAAACACGGTCAAAACCGGCTTTAACCATCATTTGCATCAGATGATCATCATCGGCCAGGTTGATGGAAGCCTCGGTGCTGAAGGAGAACCCTTTTTTGTCTTTCCGCCACTCGATGAGCGCGGGTAATAACTCATGGCGCAGGCGTTTTTTGTTCCCGATGAAGTTATCATCCACGAAAAAGACTGCCCTACGCCACCCCCACTCATAAAGGCTGTCCAGTTCGGAAATAATTTGATGGGCATTCTTCGTCCGGGGGTGGTGGCCGAACAAGGTAGTAACATTGCAGAACTCGCAATTGTAAGGGCATCCACGGGAAAATTGAATCGTCATTGATGAATAATCATCCGGGTTGATCAATTCCCACCTGGGGACCGGCGTTTTCTCAACATCGGCAAATTCCGAAGTGGTATAGATTCTTTTGGCGCACCCCTGTTCAAGATCCTGAAGAAAGCCGGGCAGGGTTAATTCGGCCTCATTCAGTACAAAATGATTAACGTCTTTAAACTGTTGGTGCTCTGCCGAAAAAAGCGGTCCTCCCGCAACAACTTTAACACCTGCTTCTTTGCATTGTGCAATCAATTGAAGTGTTGATTCTCTCTGTACCGTCATCGCACTGATAAAAGCATAATCTGCTTCTGCAAGATCCCGGCTGCTGAGTTTTCGTACATTTACATCCACTAAACGGACCGACCATTCCGCCGGCAGCATGGCGGCTACTGTCAGCAGCCCCAGCGGCGGGGAGGAAGCTCTTTTTTTTATAAACTTCAGGGCATGCTTAAAACTCCAGAACGTATCCGGAAACTCCGGGTAAATTAAAATAACGTTCATCCGTTTCTCTCCTTTTTTGGATCCGGAATAACCGGCAGTTCATCTTAGCCCGCTCCATTGATGATCATTATTGTATTTGGTGAGGCTGCAAATTTCTCTATGGTTTCAATTCCTTTCCAGCGCAGCAATTGTACGCTTATACC
>JBAPTX010000647.1:0-8522 GCA_049282375.1 Calditrichia bacterium | reverse complement strand
CCAGTACTCTGATCAAGATTCGGCAGCCTCCCTTTTTTGGTAAACGGCCGGCTGGATATATTGAAAATGATGATTGGACCTGCCCAGACTTTCCGAATGGCCGGTAAACAGGTAACCGCCCGGTTGCAGATAGCGGGATAACCGCTGCACTAAAGCATCCCTTGTATCCTGGTCGAAGTAAATCATGACATTGCGGCAGAAAATAACCTGAAAACGGTTTTTGAAAGGGAACTCGCTGCGCATCAGGTTCAGGCGGCGAAATAAAACTTTGCGGACAATCGGTTCCTTTACTTTCCAGCCGTCCGGCATTTGCCGGAAATATTCTGATATAAATTTTTCCGGCAGACGGGAAACATTTTCATTGGGATAGGTGCCGGCAATGGCTTTCTGCAGCGCTTTGTGTGAAATATCCGTTGCCAGAATGCGGAAGTCCAGAGCAGGACTGTTTCTGAATGCCTCCTGAGTGAGCATGGCCAGTGTGTAGGGTTCTTCACCGGACGAACAGCCGGCGGACCAGATGCGAAAAACCGGTTTGTCGGTTATGGAATAAGATTTGATAAAGGCGGGGAGAATCTGCTCACTGTAAAACTGAAAATGGCTGTTTTCACGGAAAAAGAAAGTATGGTTCGTGGAAATACGGTCAATCAGTATGCTTAGCGCCTGACCGCTGGAATCGGCGGAGATGAAATCCATATATTCCTGAAATGAACGGAAGCCTTGCTGCCTCAGTTCCTTGTATAGCCTGCCCATTACCAGCGAACGTTTTCTTTCGCCTAAATTTATTCCGAACCGCTGGTAAATCAGATTGCGAATCAGACTGTATTCCTGATCGGTAATTGTTATTAAATCTGACATATCCCTGTCTTGTTTACTTCCCTATATCACTTTTTGAAAAGTATCGGCAAAAACCGGTAAAAACTGAAAACTTTTTCAGTCGGATTTCGCCGGACATTATCCATTTGCTGCCGCTAAGTAATTCCCCCGTGTTTCTCCGGTTTTTATAAGGCTGGCAATATCCAGAATTAAACCTATATTCCCGTTTCCCATAATTGCACAGCCCGAAACGCCTTCCAGTTCGCCGATAAAACTGGGCAGGGGTTTAATTACCAGTTGTTTTTGCCCGACCAGTTCATCCGCAAAAAGAGCAATTGTTTTGCCGCCGTTTTCTGCAATAATAAGGATTCCGTCAGTTAGAGCCGGCGTTTCCCCTTCCAGATGGTGCATTTCATGCAGCCGCACCACCGGCAGCAGGTCTTCGCGAATTTTTACAATTTCCTGACCGTCTGCCATATTTACCACCTGTGCGCCGCTGACACGTACTGATTCTTTAATATCCAGCATGGGAACCGCATAAATGGAATCCCGCACCCGGATAAGCATACCGTCAATAATTGCAGTGGTTAGCGGAATGCGCAGAGTCAGGGTTGTACCCACACCTTTTATGCTGCTGATATCCACTTTGCCGCGGATTTTTTCAATATTGCGCTGCACTACATCCATACCGACGCCGCGGCCTGATATATCCGTCACCTTCTCCGTTGTTGAAAATCCGGGATTGAAAATCAAATTCCATACTTTTTCATCGGATAGTTCTTCCCCGGAACCACTGATCAGTTTTTTCTCCTGCGCTTTTTTCAGGATTTTTTGCCGGTTCAGCCCCTGTCCATCGTCATCAACACTGATCCAGATTTCGCCGCCAATCTGGCGGGCTTCCAGTGTAATTTTGGCTTCAGGCGGCTTACCACCGGCCTGCCGCACTTCAGCCGGTTCAATACCGTGGTCCACGCCGTTCCGGATGATGTGCACCAATGGATCCGAAATATGTTCAATAACGGAACGGTCCACTTCGGTATCGCCGCCCTTAATTTCGAGCTCCACCCGTTTGCCGCTTTTGGTGGAAAGGTCCCGCACCAGCCGGATCATTTTACGGAATAAACCGGTAAGGGGAATCATGCGCATAGAAGTAGACAGCTCCTGCAATTCACGGATGTTTTTCTGCAGATGCAGCAGTGTTTTTTCGAAATCCGGCATTTCCCTGCCGGAAATATCAGGATGCTGAGCTACCATGGATTCGGCAATCACTATTTCTCCAACCAGATCCATCAGGGTATTGAGTTTTTTAATATCCACCCGGATCACTTCACTGCTGATGCTTTGTGGCTGAGTTTGCCGAACGCCGGGAGCTTCTTCTTTTAATTTTACCGGGGAAACCGCCGGCGCTGCGGATGCTGTAAGACCGGCATTTTTGACGGATTCCTCTTCTTCTTCATTCCGGGCGTGCTGTTCCCGGGAATCCCCGGTTTCCGTTTCAACTTCCCGCAGAAATTCATCCATATAATCCAAAATACCTTCCACGCCAAAAATACCGGCTTCTCCGCCTTTATCCACACCTTCCACTGCGCTGCGGATAAAATCCAGAATCTGAATCAACTGGGCGTATTGTTCACCTTTGGCGCTTATGCGGTTACTGCGGACCTCTTCCAGAAACGACTCTGCTTTATGGCAGACGGATTGAATATCATTAAATCCCAGGAATCCGGCATTGCCTTTCAGGCTGTGCAGTGCCCGGAAACTGTTTTCCAGCCGTTCGTTATCGCCGGGATTTTTTTCCAGTTCCAGCAGATCCTGCTCTAATGTTTCCAGCAGATCATTGGATTCCTGCACAAATTGTTTTGTCATTTCCGGTGTAATAAACGAATCAAAATCATCGGCTGCAGCGGGTGGGGAATTTTGATATTTGGTTTCAGCCCCCGGGCTTTCCTGACCTGAAATTTCCACAGTATTCGAAGTAACCGAAATATTTTCCGTCTTTACCGGAGGCTCACTGGTATTTTCAATGCATTCTTCCAACTGGCCTATCAGGATTTCCGCTTTATCCTCATACCCCTTTTCAGAAAAATGCTTCTCGATATAATTCAGCAGGTTTATAAAAAAATCACACAGCTCAAGAAAAAGATCGATATGGATTTTGCTTAGGATCATTTTTCCCTTGCGCAGCAGGTCCAGCAGGTTTTCCGCTTTATGAGTGACGGCGCTGGTAACCGGCAGGCCGATAAAACCGGCGCTGCCCTTTATAGAATGGAAAACCCGGAATATTTTATTGATCAGTGCCGGCTCCACCTGTTCCAGACCGTTAAAATGTTCCTCAAGTTCTATGAGTATGGGTTCTATTTCTTCAATAGATTCTTTGCTTTCGGCAATAAATTCCTGCAGTATTTCCAGGTCTTCCCTGCTGAGATTTAGTTTTTCGGAGTTTGTACTATTTAACATACATAAATGTCCTGTTTGGGAATTAGGTAATTTAGCTCACGGATTCCTGAATAAATCCTGGTTATATATTCGCTTTTGCAGGGAGATTCTTTAGCACTTAAATCCATCCGACTCCAAGAGGAACCGGGACGGTTGCAAATGCTCTATGTTGTCCATGGGGCAATGGGTTTAATAATGGACAAATCTGAATTTGTGCAGATACCTGGTGGTTTGAGAAGTGTTGCTCGATTGCCAGAACAGGGAAAGACACTTCAGATATTTAATAAATGCGGCGGCGAATAACTGCAGGCTGCACATCCGGCGGTATAACAGAGATAAGAAAATTGGTTTAAAAACTGACATTCATATCAACAATCCACTGGCTCTGCCACTTGTCATTCCAGGCGTGTTCCAGGCGGAAAACATATACATAAGGCAAGTGGAAGTTCAACCCCGCACCAAACCCGGTAAACAGATTCTCCGATCGGATTTCAGCGGTTTTTTGCCAGGCGATTCCACTGTCGATGAACAACGTACCGCTGATCCCGAATTTCAAATCGCGGTAAAGCTGCGGAATAACCGGCCCGTTTTCGATGGAAAAATAGCGGATGGGGAGCAGGGGGAAACGCAGTTCAACACTCGCAAGGGAAACATCGGCGGAGTTGTAGCGCCGATATTTATCCGGATCGGGAAAAACCCGGTTGAAATAGCCGCGAATACGGTCACCGTATCCCAGGAAACTGCGGTCGTACACCGGCAGCTTTCCTTCATTGACCACCAGCAGGTGCCGGAAACCCACGGCAAATTTTTTATAAACGGGATGATACGCCCGGTTGTCCAGCGTCAGGCGCCAGAATTCCGGTTGCCTGCTGTTGAAACCGCTGCGCAGAATGTTGCTCCGGCTGTAAATCCCGCGGCGGGGGAATTCGTACAGATCGCGGTTATCCCAGGTAATCTCGTAGGAAAGTGTGGGCATCCAGTCGGTGTTATCGCCGGAGGCGGAAAACTCCCGGAAGCTGCCGGGCAGCCGGATGCGCTCCAGCGAAAAGGAAAAACGGGTCTGCAGTTTCAGGGATAGTTTTTTCCCCAGTGTCCAGGAAAAACCGCTGCGCTGTTCATTTAAATCGAATATTTTATTCTGCCGCTCTTTGTAAAAAAAGGAAATTCCAAAGATCAGCCGTTTTTTCCCCCCCAGCCAGGGATTAAAATAACTGAGATACAAGTTGGGATTGTAGCCCAGCCAGCCGCCCAGATGAAGTTTTTCATTCCTCCCCCGGAAATTATAATGGGTAAGCTGAACGCCGTAGCTGATTTTGTCCCAGTCATGTTCATTTATAAAAAGCACCGGCACCGGAAAGAAATACCAGCTTTCCGAAACTTCAATAATGAGGGCATTGCGGCGGCGGAACTGTGATAAATGCAGCTGAACCCGGTTAAACAAATACAGGTTCTGCAGGCGGTTTCTGATGATTCGGAAATCAGCTTCATCAAGGGTATCCGGCAGTGAATAAGGAATTTCCCGCAGGATCACCTGATTTTTGGTTATCTCATTTCCCACTATAAAAAGGGTGTCAATTCGGACGGGAAAGGAGGGATTCTGTGCGGAAAGCAGATTAAAACCGGCTGTTGAAATCAGCAGGAATATAAAAAAACAGAAATAACTTTTATATTGCAAAATGCTTTATCCAAATGGGATTGGTTAAACAGATAAACTCCTGCTGATCTTTCTTCGTCAGGCCTTCTGCCCTGATATAATCGGCACCGGGTTGTCCGAATTTTATGGTGCGGGAAAAATTAAGTTCACCGGCGGCCGGTGGCAACGGGAACTCTTTTTCTTCTCCCTGATCACGGATACCATAAAAAATCTTAATTTCCTGCCAGTCACCGAATTCAGGCAGGCTTTTTCCTTCTATCCACAGTTCGTCGGATTCGCCGGCGGGATGCACATCCCCGATCACCGATATCTGCGATTTTGATTTTAACTGAATCTGCAGGAACGGCCCGGTTGAAATGATGGTACGGTGATTCCGCAGGCTTTCCAGAATGGCTGCAGCATTTGGTTCCCGGGAAAAAACAGCAGTACGGCTGCTGCCCAGCAACTGCCGGTGATGATACTTCATGGACCAGAAAGGAATATTGATCTGCCGGAAGCAGTTAAAATTTCCATGTGAATCCGTTCCGGCAGCAATTCCGATACGAACTCCCTGCAGCAGGCGCGAAATCCAAATGCTTTTTCCCTGCTGAAAAGCGCTGTCCACCTGCCCGTTTAAAATCTGCAGCGCATGCAAATCCTGCAGTGAAATATCCTTTTTCTCCCAGATTCCGCGGTTCAGCACCAGGCGCTGGCTCAGCGGCGGCTGCTCAAAAGGATGGGCGGCGATGGCTACTGCGGCCCCATTTTTCCGCTGCAGCAGTTCTGCAATAGACAAATCCGGTTTCCGGTGAAAAAGCCTTTCGGCGCTGTCCCCGCTGCCGGGATGAAATTGCGGATCATTTAAAATCAGGCAGTGCACATTCTTTCCGCGGGCATTCCCGGCGGATACTTCTTCACCGGCAAGCAGAATCACTTCCGGGACCTGCCTGCGGGTCAGGCGCATTTCGGCCTGAAACTGATGCCATTTACTTAAAGCGGGATCATTTTTTAAATAATTATAAGGCAGATCATCCAGATCATAGGAATGGTCGGTTACTGCCACAAAATCCAGGCCCTGGCAGCGGGCGGCCTGGACGGTCTGCAGAGGGGGCGCACCGAATTCAACCTGATCGCTGGTGTAGTGACTGTGAGTATGGAGATCGCCCCAAACCCAGCCTTCCCCCGCCGGAAGCGCCTCCTCTGCAATATGGATTGCAAAGGGAGGATGGGGAATACCCCTGTAATTATCCTGTGAAATACGCTTTAACCTGCCGGCGCTGTTTCGGAAAAGCAGGTCGGCTTTCAGCCGGTAGTTACCGGATGCGGGGAAATATTCCGGTTTTATCCAAAAGGTTTGCGAACGAAAAGCTGTGCTTTCTCTTTGGTTGAGATGAAGTTCAAAATGCGGAATTTCCGCACCATTTTGCGGGATGATCTCGACTGTAATTTTCTGCAGAAAAGCGGGAAAGCGATCAGCGTCTTTAACAAAAAGAAATAAGGGAATTGATTTGCCCAGCCGTCCCCGCCGCGGCATATCGAAAACAATCTCCGGCTCCTTTTTGAACAACCGGCTGGGAAGAAAAGGAAAACGAAAATGAATTTCCGCATAGAGAAATACCGGAATGAATAATAAAGCCAGAAGGAACCCGTTTAAAAATTGAGTTATTGTATCCATTATGGGTTATTCATCCCGATCTTTCCTGAAAAAATTTAACCACATTTCCACTTCTCTATCAGAAATTTCCGGTTCAGCGGCCTGTTGTTTATTTCTGCGGGGTGCAGCGGGGGTGTGCAGGGAATTCCAGAATTCAAGCGCTTCCATTACCTGTGCGCCGTGATCCCGGGCAGTATGCTGAATTTGGCGGTCACTGCTCACCACCCGGACTGTGGCCGGATTTGCCGATTTCCGAACCAGTTGCTGAATCACTTCATCGGCCTCCTGTCCCGGGCGGGAAAACCGCACCCGCACATTTTTTCGGGAGGGATTTCCGGCAGACGGCTGACGTTCGCGGGAATCAAAAATAACCAGCACCTGGCGCGAGCGCAGGGCAGGGGAGGAACTGAGTAAGCGGATCAGGTGATCCCGTTTGGCTTCCAGGCTGGGCAGGTTTCCAAAATCACTCCCTGCTTTAAAGATTACATTATATCCGTCGATCAAAATTTTCTTAACAGCTTTCATGTTTTTCCGGGTTTCAGTTTTCAGGAAAAATAGATGTGCCGCCGGTGGAAATCCAAGCCGAAAACACATTCAGTGCTTGTAATATTTATTACGACAGGATGTATATAGCAAATGACATCTGATTTGTAGAGATTACTATTCAGCAGGATTTATCCCGTTTCTATATTGGGATGATGGAATCCGCTCTGTCTGCAAAATAAACCCCGCCATGCAAATCTGCCACCTGATGGTGGGCCGGGGTCCGTCGCCTGTATATTATATCCCAAAAGGAGAAATCAGCAATGAAAACTTTTCCATTTTCCCGATGGATGGTCATTATTGTAATGGTTCTTTCCAGTAGTGTTTGTGCACAGTATTTCGGCCGAAATAAAGTCCAGTACGAAAATTTTGACTTCAGGGTACTGGAAACTGAAAATTTCCACGTCTATTATTATCCGCAGGAAAGAGAACCGGCCGTGGATGCCGGACGCATGCTGGAGCGCTGGAATGTGCGCTTTCAGGAAGTTTTTGATTTTAAATTAAAAGAAATGCAGCCGCTGATTTTGTATGCAAATCACCCCGATTTTCAACAGACAAACGTCATCAGCGGCCTGATCAGCCAGGGTACCGGCGGTGTAACCGAAGGGATGAAAAACCGGATTGTGCTGCCCCTGACCGGCGCTTATTCGGAGAATAATCATGTTATCGGACATGAGCTGGTGCATGCCTTTCAGTTTGACATTATGCGGCGCTTGCAGGAAAAACGCATGCTGGTGCGGAATCAGCACGTTCCGCTCTGGTTTATTGAAGGAATGGCCGAATACCTTTCGCTGGGCAGCACCAATGCATTAACCGCGATGTGGCTGCGGGATGCGGTATTAAATGACAATGTCCCGGATTTTGATGATCTGGCGCGGGATCCCCGCTACTTCCCCTACCGCTGGGGGCATGCCGCCTGGAATTATATCGGCAGCCGCTGGGGGGATCAGGCGGTAGGGCGATTATTGAAGCAGGTTTTTCAGCAGGGATGGGACAAAGCATTTCAGCAGGTTACCGGAGCGCCGGCAGACAGTGTTTCACATCAGTTTAAGCGGGATGTGGAGAAAGCCTATCGGCCCCAACTGCAGGGGCGCACCCGCCCGGGAGAAACCGGCAAACCGCTGCTGACCGGCGGCCAGGGAATGAATCTTTCGCCTTCGCTGAGCCCGGACGGCCGTTATATTGCATTTCTTTCCCAGCGGGATGTATTCACCATTGATCTGTTTCTGGCAGATGCCGGCAGCGGCAAAGTGATCAAAAAGCTGGTCAGCTCCAATACCGATACCCATTTCGATGCCCTGCAGTTTATGGATGCCTCCGGAAGCTGGTCGCCGGATGGCGGCCGCTTTGCCTTTGTAATACTGGAAAACGGCGACAGCCGGATAGCGCTGCTGAATGTTTCCAATCAGAAAATTGAAAGAAAAATAGCGCTGCCCGGAGTAG
>JBAPTX010000646.1:0-10649 GCA_049282375.1 Calditrichia bacterium | reverse complement strand
GTAACATCTTTAAGAACCGGCTGAGCGGGATCCTGCAGTTCACAGGCGGTAAATACAAAGATTCCGGTCAATAAAATATATAAGATTAACTTTTTCATTTTTTATTCTCCTGCACAAATAAAAGGTTATATCGCTATCTCAGTGTATATCCCAGGCTGAAAAAGAAAAGGTCAGCATCGGAGTTATAGGTGCCGTTAAAACTGTTGTCATTCATGCCCACCCCATTTTCCAAAGTGGAGCGCTCACCGATATCCACGTACATGTAGCCGCCATCAAAGCGGAACTTGCCTGTCTTGTATCCAATCCCGATCGCATAGTCATTGCGGGTATCATCGGGCAGCAGAGGACTGACCGATTCGACAGGCTGGGGTGTTTTATCATAAATATAACCGGCCCGCAGGGAAAAGTTCTCATTCACCTCGAAATGAGCACCCACCCGGAGCTGCCAGACATTTTCATAATTTTCCGGTATCACCTGATTTAATGCCGCATCATCAAATTTAAGGGATAGTTCATCAAAAACCTGCCAGCCGTACCAGGCATAATCCACTTCCATTCCCAGCCGGGGAAGTATTTTGTAATAAACACCTGCAACAAAATAGTTGGGATATTCAATTTCGGTAGAAACAGCCTGATCTTGTAAAATGCCTTTGGCAAGCGCGGTAACTTTCGGCCCTATATCATTATAAAGAGTAAATTCCGCAGTACCGTCTTCAATATTATTATTTACCGTATGGCGGTACATAAGGCCCAGGCCGAATTTTTCCTGCTGATACATAATTCCGGCGGTAAAGCCGATCCCGATTTTGGAGTTGCCATCCAGTTCCACTTCACCCACTTCAGTGCCGGTTCCGGGAACGCCGGGTGTATTCGCAATAATGACGTTCCGCTGCAAGTTCAGGGTGGAGTAAACCAGATCTGCACCGGCTGACAGGGCAATATTTTCATTTAAGCGGTAGGCAAGCACCGGGGTGATGTAGAAAGACTGCAGAGTAACGTCTTTGGAAATGGCTCTGCCCGGGAAATCATCACCCCAGGCCAGTCCCAGACCAAAGGGATTTGTTAAACCGATGCCGACGGAAATTTTTTCTGAAAAGCGATGGGAAATAAAAATGCCCAGCGGGGGAAAATATTGTTCTTCCGCATAATAAACTTTGTCGTCGAATACCGGTGCGGCACCCACAAAATTTGCGGAAGGATCGATAATGGTAATGCCGCCATAGAATTGGGTTCCATCCAAAAAACCGAGTCCGGCAGGATTATAAAATAAGGTAGAAGCATCATAGGCCTGAGCAGTTACGGCGTTGCCCATACCAATGGCACGTCCTCCGAATTCACCCAGACCGAATCCGGCGCTCAGGCTATTGGAAACTGAAAGGGTTAATAAAAATAACACAAATAAAATAATACGCATAGGACCTCCTCTGATTATAAAAAACATCTGAAAAACAGATAATTTGCCGGTTTATCTGATCATTCCCGCTGATTATAAATACTGCTATATTTAAAAGCAAGGCAAAAAATGAATGGTATTCAGTAATTACAACGGTTTAAGCTTGATTCAAATACCATTTTTCACTTAATTGGAGGCAACTGAAAATAGGAGGGTCCATTTTGAAAATTATTATATCGGTTTTTCTGCTATTCATCTCTCCGGTTTTCCTGTACTCCGGAACCTTTATACCCGCTGCTGAGTGCGGTAAATGCCATCGGGATATTTACCGGGAGTGGCAGTCTTCCCGGCATGCCAACGCCTCCCCTCAAAAAGATCCCCTTTATGCCGGTATGTACGATTGGGCGGTTCAGGCTGCCGGCGATAAAATGAAAAATCACTGTATTAGCTGCCATGCCCCGTTTTCGGCTGTCTTTCAAAATCAGGAATGGAACCAGCCGTTTAATCAGGAAGGAATTACCTGCCAGTTCTGCCATGGGGCGGCTAAAATCGCGGGGTTCCACAATGCTGCTGATATCCAGTTCGAACCGGATACGGTTTACAGTTATCAGCCGGCTGCAGAAAACCCCGCCCACACAACGGCCCACCGGGATTATTATGGGACGAGCTCCATCTGCCTGCCCTGCCATGCCGTTATGAAAAATCCCAAAGGAGTGATGGTCTGTGCCACCGGGGAAGAATGGCAGGCGTATGCAGAAAGAACCGGCGCCGCCTGCCAGGACTGCCATATGCCGAAAGAAAACGGAAGAATGTCTCACCTGTTCGGGGGAACCCATAATGGAGCACTGCTGGATGGCGCCGTTGATCTGAAGGTGGATTATACGGCAGAAACCGGTGAACTCCGCATAAGCCTGACAAATTCGCAGGCAGGACATGCCCTTCCCACCGGCACACCTATGCGCATGGTGTATCTGAAAGTACGTGCTTCCGACAAATCGGGAAATTTGTTGTGGGAAAACTGGAAGGAAAATCCCATCCGGGAAGATCATTCTGCACTATTTATGAAAATTCTGGGGGATTCCGCCGAAATGACTCCCAGACCGCCCTGGGAAGCAACCGGTTTTCTTTTCAAGCGGTTACTGATGCCGGATGAAACGGTGGATGTTCATTATAAAATACCGGAAAAAGATATTACCCAGATCGAGACCGCCCTGTATTACCGCTTTGCGCCCGCAGCAATGATCAAAAGGTTCAATATCAGTGACCGGAAATTCACCGCGCCAAAATTGATTGCACAGGAGCTACTGCAAGTTTCGCCATAAAGATGGGGCTGCTCAGCCGCCCTCCAGCAGCTTCAGCACCCGTTGAGTATCATTAAAATTGTCGATGATGCGAATGGGGTGCAGAGCCTTCAACTGTTCCGGCGAATAGTAACCGGTGGCGACTGCCAGGCTCTGCAAATGATTGGCATGGGCGCAGCGGATATCATTCAGGCTGTCCCCGATGATCCAGATGTCCTTCTTTTCAAAAAAACGCCCGAAGTGCTTTTCCGCCCGCTGAATGACAAATCGCGGAAGGTAGTTGCGGTTTGCGGCATCGTCCCCGTAGGCGCCGATCTTAAAAAACGGCAGCAGTCCGGCGTATTTCAGCTTAATTTCTGCGCCTGCTTTAACATTCCCGGTGAGAACGCCCAGGGCAAAGCCGGGATTATTCTGCATTTTTTTCAACAACGGTTTTACTCCCGGCAGTACCTTTACCGCTCCTCTGGCAGAAAGCGTATCATCCAGTTTATCAAGATATAAATTCAGGGAATCTTCCACCAGATCCGTGATTACCGAATCGGCGGCCCCGCTGCGCCGCAGCAGAGTAAATAAAATCTGACGATCAGTATTTCCCACAAAATCGCTGATATCCCAGTGAACCGGTTTGCGCAGTATTTCCGCGGCTGATTCCGCCATCAGCCCCGCCGCCCGCCCGCCGGTCAGCAACAGCGTGCCGTCAATATCAAACAGGATCAGTTTCATTAAAAAAATTCCATTTCAATATAGGAGCCCGGCATGTTTCAGTAGCCTAAATTTCGCAAAGAACGATCCCGTTTACGCCAGTCGTCCATTACTTTAACAAACAATTCGAGAAAGATAGGCCGCTGCAGAAAGGATTCAATTTCGCGGCGGGATTCTTCCCCGATTCGTTTTAATGCCCCGCCCTGTTTTCCGATCAATATTCCCTTCTGCGACTGCCGTTCTACAAAAATCAAAGCCCGGATATAGTCTTTACGTGAGGGGTTTTCCCGGAATTCTTCCACCTGCACATGCACGGCATAGGGGATTTCCTCACCATAGGATTTAAATATTTTTTCGCGGATGATCTCAGAGACAAAAAAACGCTCATCCAGGTTTGTCACATATTCCGGCGGGAAATAGGGCGGGCTGAGGGGCAGGCGGAGGATTATTTCCCGAAGCAGCAGGTCCACACCATCCCCTTTCAGAGCGGAAACCGGGATCAGTGCCTGTGCGGGATATTTCTGAAACTGGTCCATTAAGGGCAGCAGCTTATTTTTGGGAATCAGGTCTATTTTATTCAGCACAATAATAAGCGGTTTTGGACCGGCCAGATTTTCCGGTAAACTCTTTAAATCTTTTTCAGCCCCGGAAACATCCACCAGGTAAAGCAGCACATCCGCATCTTTAACCGCATCATCCAGATACTTCATCATCATTTTCTGCAGGGTGTATCCCGGCGAAATCAGGCCCGGGGTATCCATAAAAATGACCTGATGGTCATCGCCGGTTAATATCCCCAGCACGTTTCGCCGGGTGGTCTGCGGCTTTTTGGTAACAATGGAAAGTTTGTATTTCAGGAATTGGTTTAACAGGGTGGACTTGCCGGCATTGGGCCGTCCGGTCAGCGCTGCGTATCCGGAGCGGAAGTTTTGCGGAATTTTTCTATTCACCTCTGGCCTCCTGATAATTAATGTGCAAAGAAGAGAGTGTTCAGCATACCTGCAAAGGGGCTCCCTGCGGGAAAAACTTAGTCACTCCATGATTCACATTTTCAATTCACAACTTAAAACTCAAAACTAATAAACTCAATACCTGCGTCCTGAAAAGTACATACGGGACGAATATTTACCGGTATAAACACCACAGGTGCTAAAAATTGTAATCGTAGCGCAGGGAATAAATATAATCACGGTAATCCATATCCTCCTTCACCGTGGAAGAACCGGCCGGAATGGTATCTCTGCGGCCGCGGTAGGAAATGATATCAGCTAAAACGCCCAGCGTTCCCAATTTTGGCAGGGAATAGTTAATCCGGAAACTCAGGTCGTTCCGTTCGAAATCATTGCGCCAGCCGCCGCCGCTGTATTCGGTAACATGGTTGCCCCAGCGCAGCCGCGTTTTTAAAAACAACTGATCGTCCGCAAATATATCCTGAAGCCGGTACTGCCCGTCTATGGCAAACGCCAGCATGTCCAGTGAATTTTCATAGGGGGTGCCGTCAGAATTCCGGGTTTGCTGCAGAATAAACTGGATATCCGTTTGCAGGGGAATTTGGAACTGGGTTGCCAGGTTGATCCCCAGATGATCCGATACGCTTTCGGCAACCGGATGAATATCCGTGCGCCGGTAATTCAGCAGACTGACGCCCAGTCTTTGTTTCAAATCAAAGAGCCGGAAGCGGAACCCGCCGGAAAAATTAATGGAATTAATTTCGCTGTCCTCCGCCCTGCCGGTAAAGGAATTCATGGAATCGGCCGGAGCATCGTTGGCGCGCCGGTAATTATTATAGGAAACGGAAAGCTCCGGCAGCGTGCCGAGCGGGAAGTAGGCAATCTGCACAAAAACATTGCGGTTGCTGGTGGTATAGGTTTTCAATTCCTGTAAATTGTCGTGATAACTGCGGAATCCCAGTGAAAGGAAAATCTGGTTGCGCAGCAGATTCAGATTATCGCTGACATGAAGGACCGAATTATCCTGCAGCAGGTATGGCTGACCCAGACTGTAGTAGGAATCGTCCACGGACTGGTAACTCACTGTCAGGTTATTCCGCAGATAGCTGAAACGGGCGGCGGCACGATATGCCAGACCGGGCTGCAGCAGCAGATGGGGATTGGCTGTAATAAAATGACCGGCAAGCCGGTAATACTCTCTTTCCCCCTCACTCAGGTCCGGGTAGATTTCCGTTAGCGAATCCACGGGAAGCGCACCGCCGCTGATATCGCGGTTATAGGCACTGACGCCGACATTACCCTGCAAAACCGTGCGGCGGTCGTCCAGCCGCAGCATCATATCCAGGCCGGCCACCGTATTCTCCGCAGGAGATATGCCGTATTGAATACTGCTGGTATCATCGGCGGCCCGGAGCACAGTTGCCCCTGCCTGAAAGTTATCCCCGCTTCCCACACTGGAGCGGACAGCCAGAATGGTGCGGCTGAAAGTGCCATAACGGCCCACCGTTTCCCCGCCTGATAATGTGTCCGCAGGAATAAAACTTTCCCCCTCAACTGCCCGAAGGTGGCGGCCCCATGCCAACTGCAGGTTCACAAATTTTAAAAATAGCTGAGCACTGAATCCGCGGAGGGTAATATTCTGAATTACGAAAGGGTCCAGATCGGGATAAACATCTCCTAAATCGGCTTCCACAAAGCGGTTATTCCAGAATAAATAGCGGAAAAATGCCGAATAGCGGTTTACCGGCTGGCGGCCGGCCGCTTCCAGATTACTGATAAAAAAACGGGAGCCGAATTGCAGGTGATTTAAATGGCCTTTAATGCTGCCGCCTGCATAACGGTAGTCATTTACCCAGAGGCTGTTCTGATACTGTTCCTGCCGGACTTCACTGAAGAACCGGCCTGAAACCGCAAAATTTTTCACTTCCCGCTCCGGGCGCTGGGAACGAAGAGCGGTAAACTGCCACTCCTGCCAGGCCAGCAGGTCTTTCTGATGGTCATATAATTCAAGCCGCACGGTATGAGAACCGCGGGTTACCAGACGGGGGGCATAGGTGATAAAATCACTGTATCTATGCAGGAACTGGTTTATTTCACGGCCGTCCAGAAACAGCCTGGATTCCTGCGGATCGATTTTGTTTCGCAAAGATGAAAAGGAAGCGGTAACGACCACTTCACTGGCAGATATCTGGCTGCCGGCTTCCGGACTGATGATCAGGATTTCTTCACTGAAATCGGGGGGCAACTGCACTGCGGTTTTTAACAGCGCCGCCAGCGGGGCACCTTCCGGATAATTTTCTTCGCGGCCATCCGCATATTCAATGCGGAAGAAATATTCCAGAATACCGCCGGCGGACAACGAGGCGAGTTTGCCCCGGAACTGAAATCCATCCGCCTGCAATGGCTGTATTTCGAAATCATCTCTGCCGGCTGTACGAAAACAGAGCTGCACTTCCCGCACCGGCACTCCCGAGAAATTACTGATGGTGAGTTCCAGCGGCAGCGGCTGACGGCTTTTCCACAAATTTACCGGCTGAAACTCAACTTCAACGCCGCTGCGGCTTATGCCGGGCCCGGTAAACAATAAAAGGCAGCATACTGCCTGCAGGAAAACTGATGTTATTTTAAATTGAAACGGGTATATTTTTGCAATCCTTTATGGGGTTTCAAGGTATTCCACACGCAGCAGGCGGGATTTCCCATTTTCATCTTTGAATTCAATTTCCAGCACATGGATCTGCCCGGGGCTGCGCTGCAGCAGGGGAATATCTTCCGGGGCGGTCAGGCGGATTTCAGGCAGCGCTTCTTTCTCATCCACCACAGCGGTCTGCCCGGCGCGCAGCAGTACTTTGCCAGAGCCGGATTCCAGGTCAATTAATCCCTGCAACCCGATGTACCGGGTGGCGCCGGACCGGGGCTGCAGTACCCAGAACTCGGTGCCTTTTGCGGTGGCCCGGGAGGTGGGAGTCGCGGCCCTGAAAAAAGAATGCTGCGGGGGCAGGCTGATCCAAAAAGTACCGTACGCAATATTTATTGTTTTATGAATAGCCGCTTCGCGGCGTTCTCCGCCCAGAACCGCTGCGGAATTTTCATAAATACGGATGGTGCTTTTGTCATCAACAAATACCAGCGTGCAGAACCCATCCGCTGCTGTCTCCAGCCGGTCTCCGGCATCCAGTACTACCCCGATCTCCAGAACCTGCCGGTTACCGGACTGCCCCCGCAGAAGTGTTCCGCTGCCCTGCATCCGCGTAATCACAGCAATCGGATCCGCGGCAGCGGTAATGGCTATTATCAGCAAAAATGCGGTAACATTTTTAATCTGCCTAATCATTATCGAACAGTAATATCTTTGATTTTGATTTGCTGTGACTGCAGACGGCGGGCCAATTCCGGCAAACGCCCGGCCGGAATGGGGATATTGTCCAGCCAGATGACACCGGTTGCTTTGTATCCGCGAAGTTGATAGAGAATTTCCGGTGAGGCGCTGCCGAAGACCTGTCTTAAAAAGGACGCGGTCATTTCGTCAACTTCGCTTTCCACCGCGTGGGAGGCTATTTTAAACCGGAAGACTTCACTTTGCCCGATCCGCCGGTCCGGCGACTCCGCTTCGTCCCTTTCTACCCGCCAATAATAAACTTCCCCCGGCTGCAAGTGCCGAACGGCTCCGGAAAACCCTTTTCCCTGCCGCACATCTCCGGAAGAAAAGTATTGGGGATCGGGGGCAGCCGGATACTGGAAAACCGGCGCAGGCAATCCATTTACCTTCAATACCGGATCGTGACTGAAAACATCTTCCGCATTGCGGTCCTCTTCCTGTCTGCGATATACAACCAGATTGTAGTATTCCCCCTGCGCCTGCCAGAGAAACTGCGGCAGCAGTGTGGCTATTTCCGGCACATCTTCATCACTGAGCGGTGCGCCCGGATAAAGCAGATGGATGGGGCCGGGATTGGAAACCCTGAAATGGTTGTTTTCCCTGTCCCCATCGGGAATATCAGCGCCGGCGGGCATTCCGTTTTCAAAAACCCGGGCAAAGGACGCCAGCAGGTAACTCCCGGCAGGTAATTTACCTGTTTCCAATACCGGCTCTCCATATACGCTGCCAGTACTCACCATGCGGGAAACCTGCCATTCCACCCGTTCTCCTGTCGGCAGATGATTCTGATTTAAGATCTGTGCCGTACCCGAGTGCAGCTCCCGCTGCCGGAACTGATTCCGGCTGAGCGGCGGCAGCGTAAAAATATTGGATGCAGACGAAACCAGAATTTCGTTTTCCCGGCGCAGTTCCAGAAACAGCCGGATTGTAACCGGTATCTCGGAATTATTCTGCAGAGAAATTTGATAGACATCCGGGGAAAACCCTCCGCCGCTTTGCAGCAGGGAGGACAAATAAAATTCATTCACTTCCGGGTTGAACACTGCCGCATCCAGTATAACCTGCTGGGCTGCCAGCGGTTTAAAAAAAAGTGCCGCCCCCAAAAACAGAATGAACCAAAATCTTTTCATAAACGCCTCTTTAGCATACCGGCTAATATACACAGGAGAATTCAACGGTTTCAATACATTCGCAATTTGTCGTTAATCCTGGGGCCGCTGCACAAAGATGTCTAAATTTTCGAGCGCTCTGCTGATTTCCCGCAGCGATTTAAGCGGCAGCGAACAGCTCTGGCGGTAACAAAGGATCACGGCGGGATCATCACCTTCCGGGCCGCCTTTAATCAGCATGGGGTCCAGCAGCCCGGCAGGAAAATTAACCGAAGCGTCCAGAGATATTTTATTGGGGATGTAAAGTTCTCCAAGTAAACGCTGTATTTCCTGCATTCGATGCTCATTGCTTCCCGGATACAGAGTAACTTCCAGCGGCTGGTAATGAAAATAAAGCAAAGCAGTTACCAGAGAAGACAACGCGGCACTGCGTTTTTCAAGGTCATCTGCATAAATCCGGAAAACGGTTTCCGCCTTTTCACGATAGTTTTTGTTCCCCGAATAGGCGCTCAGGCGAAGCAAGTTGCCTGTCATAATGTGATTTCCCGCCGGCGTAGACGCATCATAGTTCTGCCGGAGACGGGTTATGGTATTATCCGCCTCTTCCGCCGTAAAATAGAATCCGCCATTCTGATCATCCCAGAATTTCTTTATCGCGGAATCGGTCAATTCGCGGGCAATGCTCAGATAACGGGGATTCTGCAGCGTTTCGAAGGCATCCAGCAGCGCCCGTACCAGCCAGGCATAATCATCCAGATATCCGGGGATTCTCTCCTTTTCATTTTTGACAAAATGGGCCAGCCGCATCTGGTCATCAAGATAATTATTCAGCAGAAAATCCAGGGCCTTTTCCGCCGACTGGGCAATCGTTTTATCTTCATTCAATTGATAGACCTGCAGCAGGGCCGAAATCATCATGCCGTTCCAGTCCGCCAAAATTTTATTATCCAGCCCCGGCCGCACCCGTTTCTGCCGCGCCTTTAATATGATTTTCTTCGCCTGCTGCAGTTTTTTTTCCGTTTCCGCGGGTGACAAATGCAGCTCCCGGGCGGCCTGGGGTACCGGTTTCGCTGCCTGCAAAATGTTGCGGCCCTCCCAGTTGCCTTCCTGCGAAATATCATAAACTGTAAAAAATACTTTCTTCAGGTCTTCTTCCAGCAGCTCCGCTAATTCCTGCGCTGACCAGACATAGTAAATACCTTCCTTTCCCTCACTGTCCGCATCCAGAGTGGCATAAAATCCGCCGCCGGCATCCTGTAATTCCCGCAACACAAAATCTATAATACTTTCCGCAGTGCGCCGGTAGCTCATTTCACCGGTCAGACGGTAAGCGTCGGCATAAAGCGGCGCCAGCAGGGCATTGTCGTAGAGCATTTTTTCGAAATGCGGCACCAGCCATTTCTCATCTGTTGAATAACGGTGAAACCCACCGCCCACCTGATCATAAATACCGCCGGCTGCCATTTTCTGCAGGGTAAACAGCGCCATTCCCAGCGATTTACGATTACCGGTATAGTGGTATAATTGCATAAGAAAATCAATATCTCCCGCATGGGGGAATTTAGGCGCCTGCCCGAATCCACCCTGCTGCGAATCGAAGCTGCTGTTGAGCTGCTGATACAAACTGTCAAACACCGCTTCCGCATCGGGCAGCACTTCACCGCCGGGCATCTGCTGATACTGGCGCAGTGCTTCACTTACTTCGGCGGCGCTTTTGGCTACTTTTTCAGGATTACTTTTGTACAGGTCCTGAATACGGCGGAGCAGGTCGGGGAAACTGATCATTCCGTAACGGGCTTCAGCAGGGAAGTAAGT
>JBAPTX010000645.1:0-6320 GCA_049282375.1 Calditrichia bacterium | reverse complement strand
ACCCTATTCGCATCCGTGTTATTATTCAGCAGTTTACAGGCACAGCAGCTTCATCGTCTGGGATTGTTAAAAGAAGATCCTGCGCAATTGGAGTGGCTGCAAAAAGCTCCGGAATTCCCGGTGGAAGGACTTACCGGCAGCCATTTTAATCTGCAGCACCTGCCGCCGGTGGGCAATCAGGGCAGTCAGGGTTCCTGTACCGCCTGGGCCGTTTCTTATTATTTTAAAACTCACCAGGAGGCCAGTGAAAAGCTGTGGGACACCTCCCTGCCGGAACACCAGTGCAGCCCGGCTTTTATATATAATCTGATTAACGGCGGAGAAGACGGCGGTTCTTTTATATCAGATGCATTTCTGGCGCTGGAAGATTTTGGTGCCGGCACCATGGCGGATATGCCCTATAATGCCGGCAATTTTACAGACTGGCCCGGTGAACGCGCTTTTGAAAACGGAATGCCTTTCCGGACGCAGGCCACTTATTTTATTTCCACCACATCCAACTACGGCATCAGCCAGATTAAAAGTGTGCTCAGTACCGGAAAAGTACTGGTCATCGGCATTTCTGTGTATCCTAACTTTGATAATATCAGCAGTTATAATTATACCTACTGTGTGAATGATGTAACCGGGGGCGTTCGCGGAGGCCATGCGGTAACTATTGTTGGATATGACGACAGCAAAGTTACCAGCGACGGTGTGGGCGCATTCCGCATGATCAATTCCTGGGGAACCAACTGGGGGCAGCAGGGATACTGGTGGATGTCCTATGAAGCTGTCAAAAGCACCCTGATCTGCCATGGTTCGGCCTATTATGCGGACGATCGCCTGAATTATGAACCGCAGCTTGTGGCCCGCTATCAGTTGAACCATCCCCACCGCAGCAGTGTTCAGGTTAAGGTCGGCGTGGGAACACCTCAGTCCAGCGCCTGGCAGCACACCTATTTTGACTTTTATATGAATCAGTGGAATAATCCGGCACAGCAGTACCCCCATAACCCCATTCTGCTGGATGCAACTGATGGCGCCTCCTTCCTGATGCCCGGCAGCCAGGACAATTTTTATCTTCAGGTGAAGGATACCCGTGCCGACGGCCTGACCGGCAGTGTGCAGTTTTTCCGGGGCGAATCCCATACGCAGCGCCTGAGCGCCACCGCTCACAATCTGCCCCAGTTAATGCCGGAACAGGCCAATGTGGCAGTTCCGGTGCCAATCGGCGGCGATTTATCCATTTATCCGCTCTCTTTCGGCTTTGACGGGATAATGATGGGCGATACTGCCGTTCAGTATCTTGAATTGAAAAATCTGGGCAGTACTTCTGAAAATCTGGATTTTCAGTGGGATAACAGCGGTTCAGCCAGCTTTCACGTGGACCGCAATCTTGTTTCACTTTCCGCTATGCAGGAGGATTCGGTTCAGGTTATCTACACCCCGCCGGTGCAGGCTGCTGAAGAGAATCATCTGCAGATTACCGGGCAGTACTTTGGCGCATTTCTTCCGGTCAGCGGGAAATCCCGCGGCTCCCTTTCCCTTAATCAACAACAGTTTGATTTCGGGCAGGTGAATGTGGGTTCCGATTCCAGCGCCACTTTTACCATTTATAACGAAGCTGCCATTTCCGTGCCGGTAACCCTGAATTTAACCGGTGCCAATCCGGGGCATTTTCAGGTTATTCCGGATCAGGCAAATATAGCGGCAAATGATTCGCTGCAGATTACCGCTGTTTTTGCGCCGCTTTCCCCTGAATTCAAAAGCGGGATTGTGAACATTGAAGGACCGGGGCAGGCGTATGCGATTGACTTGTCCGGCAGCGGTAAAGGTATCTCCCAGCTTAATATTCCTCAGCAGACCCTGCGGAAATCCGTTCTTTTGGCTGATTCCATGATGGGCGTTGTAGAGCTGTTTAACAATGGCAGTTCTGTGCTGACCTATGATGTTGTATTAAATCCCGGGGGGAGCGGCAACTGGGCGGAAATTATGCAGCCCTTCGGCAGTATCGCTCCCGGCAGCAGTAAAAAATTATTAATTCGCCTGCGCGGGCAGGCGGTTGGACTGCATCAGGGAACCTGCACGATTACAACAAATGAACCGGGCGGCGGCCAGCATGATATTCCGGTCAGCCTGACGGTGGTTGAACTGCCGGTCAGCATCCATTATCAGCCGTGCTACAGCGGCGGACCGCTGAATCCCATGCAGATATTTGTTACTCAGGCGGTTTATAACGGTGTGGAACTTGAAGCAGGGGACGAAATTTCTGTTTATGATAACGGGATTTGCGTGGGAAGCGCCATGCTGCATTATACTGCCGGTCCTTCCATCAATGCGTTGAAGATCGAAGCATCTCAGGATGATCCCGCAACGACTGCCATCGACGGATTTACAGAAGGGCATGAAATCACCTTTAAAATCTGGGATCGTGATTTGGCTATTGAATATATGACAAATGAAATTCAGTTTACAAGCAGCACCGGACAAACGCTGCCGGTGCAGCCCTTCAGCGCGAACACAATGGCCTATGTCCGTCTGGGGATGCTCAGCGGGATTGATGATCAAGCGGCGCCGATGCCGGTAAAGGCGTTTGCCCTGCATCAGAATTATCCCAATCCCTTTAATCCCTCAACGCGGATACAATATGATATCCCGCAGAATAATTTGCCGGTACGGCTGCAAATCTTCAATATTTTAGGCCAGCAGGTTTCGGAACTGGTGAATGAAAATCAATCTGCCGGCAGCTATACGGTTTCCTGGAACGGACGCAATACGCAGGGGCAGGCAGTGCCTTCCGGTATGTATATCGCCAGAATTGAAGCCGGCAGTTACAGTCAGTCGATCAAACTGATACTGATGAAGTAAATCCCGGTAAAGCGAATAATACCAGTATTAAAAGCTGCTTTCGGCGACAACCGGGAGCAGCTTTTTTTAGAAATTCTTTGAAAGTAAATTATTTTTTTGGAATGTATCCACAAGGGTAATTCATTCAATAATATTGTTCATTTAATTCAGTGGAAGCAAATGCCGAGAGGTGTGAAGCGGAAAAATTCCCGGTTTTTCAACGGGAATGCTTTGAAGCAGTAATCAGGTTTCCATTCAAAAATACTATGGCTGCACAACCTGCATTTCAAAAACATTCTGAACAAAAAAGAGCGCCAGAAATGTCAGCAGTACCGCAGCCACCGGGGTTACCAGCCAGCCCAGCGAAATTTTGCCCAGAATTCCATAGTTTATCCCTTTACCACCCTTTACCAGCCCGATTCCCACTACCGCCCCGATAATCGCCTGTGAGCTGGAAATCGGCACCAGAGGGATGGCCGGCAGTCCGATGGAGGTCAGAAGGTCTTGCAGCCGTGTTGAAGCAAAGATAAACAGCACAAGCGATTCAGCCAGTACGGCTATCAGGGCAGTGTTCGGGGTCAAATGGTAAAGCTCGTTTCCGACCGTCATCATCACCCGTTGTGAATAAGTAAAAATACCAAGTCCTATCGCCAAAGCGCCTAATAGAAAAAGCTGCTGGGTTCCGCTAATAATAAAAACATCTTTGATATATAAATTATCAAAAGGGGACGAGCGTACAAATACCCCCATTACATTTGCAATGTTGTTAGCTCCCAGGCTGTAGGCGCCAAACGCGCCAATCAGCAGCAGAGATATCCGGATAAACTGATCCAGTCTCAGTAAATGCACATGTATCCTTTTCCAGAGAGAATAGTGAATGTAGAAAATCAGGGCAGCAAAGGCAGCGGCAAGCACCGGGCTGAATACCCAGGTACTGATAATTTTAAATAAGGTGGTATAATCTGTCGTAGTTCCGGTAAAAAAATTCCATCCGATAATCCCGCCGACAACCGCTTGTGAAGTGGAAACAGGTAATTTAAGCCAGGTCATCCATGCCACTGTTGCGGCGGCACAAAGGGCCACTGTAAATGAACCGGCCATGGCATTCACCGCCCCCAGCCGGTTTAAGGTGTGGGCCGGGCCGGCACCGCTGATCACCGCGCCCAGTACTACAAAAATAGAGGCGACAATAGCCGCCGTTTTAAATCGCACCATACGGGTGCCGACTGCAGTCCCGAATATATTAGCCGCTCCATTTGCTCCCAGCGACCAGCCGAGAAATAACCCGCCCAGCAAAAAAAACCAGATCATCAAATTTTTTACACGTTATTAATTTTAAGATTGGGAATATTCCCGTTTTTTATAGTTTGAAGCCCCTTTTGCAGACTGATTCGCGCATTATCCTTCGCAAAGGTGGCGCAAACCGTAAAATCAATTTTCCGGCATTTCTTTTTCATTCAGCCCTTTTTTTTAGCCTTGCCTCTTAATCGCTGCAATTGCCAGTCGATCGCAGACATCTTCCGCGCCGTCGGCAATGGCATCAATATTCATGACAAAATCCCGCAGGTGCAATTTGATGCTTAAATGTTCCTCTGATTCAAAAACCAGCTTTTTTATTTTTTCGGATATTTTATCGGCTTCTTTCTCAAAAAACAGCACTTTACTGATGTAATCGCGCACTTCTTCGGTATTCCGAAAATATGCGCGGATAGCCCGGATCATCTGTTCGACGGCATTTCCGGCTGCTTCCGCCAGTTCATTAAAATAGAGATGCAGTTTTTCATCGATTTTCGGTTTCTGAAGCCAGAACTCCCGCAGCGTCTCATCACTTTTGTTCAGTATCCGGTCGGTGCTTTCCAGCAAACCCAGCACATCTCCCCGGGACTCCGGGATTAATGTGTGGACATAAAGCCTGTTTTCAATCTGGCGGCGCAGTGAATCGGCTTTGCTTTCCATATTTCGCAGGTCCTCCAGGCGCTGGCGGAATTCATCCGATCTTTGTTCCAGGTAATATTTCAGTCCCTGGCGGAACAGCAATGAACCGCGCTCGACCAGATCCAGGTATTCGTCCATCTGGGCTTCCAGTTCTTTGGTCCTTTTAAATAGCATGACCATTATTTTTATCTCCGAATAAGTTCACGATTTTAAAACAGAATAATCCCGCCAAAATTTTTAAAAAACCTTTGAATATTTCTAAAATAGCTTGAAAAATAATATCAATTTTGTTTATTATAAACAATCGAAATTATTGAAAGGGTATTTAATGAAACTTCTGAAACCATTACTTCTCATTACACTGCTGATCTGCAGCGCGGGAAAAACGGCTTCGCTTCAGCAGGTTTATGATGAAGCCGGTGCCGGTTTGGGATATGATAAGTTGCTGCTTCTTCATCCGGATTCTCTTTATACCGGCGGCCTGGCAATCAGTACGGAACAAGTCGGGATCAAAGGATACGGTGCTTTGATAGATCTGAACAATGGTTCAATTGAAGTTCTGGGCAACTCCCGCCTGGAAATCGATGCCTGCATTATCATTAACGGATCCATCGGCCTGAATATTCCGGCAGAAGCTTCCGTGCTGGTCACCCACTGCACATTCTACGGAAACCAGACGGGTATTCAGTTTATGAGTGTGACAGGCGCAATTGAAGTTTATAATACCATTCTGGCGCAGAATACTCAGTACGGCTTTGCCTGCGACGAGGCCTCCATCCGCAGTCTGCACCATATTGATGCTTTTCAGAACGGGATGGATTATGCAGAATGGTGCTCAACCTGAGGCGGCGGCACTTTCTCTTCTTTCGTGCCACAGCCTGGTTCAGGCTGCATTTCACAAGATCCTTTATTTGTAAATCCCGCCAGTTTTCAATTTGGAATACAGTCCGGTTCTCCATGTTATCAGAGCGGAGCCGGCGGCTATGATATCGGCGCCAAATTTGTCAATCCGATCCCGGAAGCTCCCGGCTGGGTTGAACTGCAGGAAGGCCAGAATGGCAGTCAAATGATCATTCGCTGGCGCGGCCCGGAAAGAACTGTCCACGGGACACCGCTGGACAGCTTGTCGAAAGTATGTATCTGGCGGAATGATTCTCTGCTTACCGAAATCAGTAATCCTTCTGTTACAGATACCATGATGTTCTCGGATGCTGTTTCGCAGCCGGATTATTATCAGTATAAAATTTGTGCGGCGAATCTGCAGGGACAGGAAGGCCGCGTATTATTTACAAATTATCACTGGACTGGCGGGGACATCCGTGGTGCGGTGATTCTGGACATGGATAACAGCCAGGTAACCGGTGCTGCGCTTAAAACCACTTTGCAGCAAATCGGATACGGGAAACAAATTTATCTGACGGACAATACCGGCAGTTATCCGCTGGAATCCACACTGGATGCTGTATTTGTCTGCCTGGGTGTTTATCCGAATGGTCACCAGTTAAGTGAGGCTGAAGGCCTGTTGCTGAAAAATTATTTGGATGACGGGGGGAATG
>JBAPTX010000644.1:0-1957 GCA_049282375.1 Calditrichia bacterium | reverse complement strand
CATTATTGCCTTCCTGAAATTTGATTTACCGGTTTTTAAATATAAACAGCAGATAAAGATCTATTTATCATCAATCCAGCTATAGGGATAATGAGGATCATCAATGTCATTCGCTTCGCGGGCAATGGTCAGCGGGCGGAAAGTATCCACCATTACCGCATATTCATCGGTCGCTTTTTTGCCGATTGAGCCTTCATAACGCCCCGGCTGCGGCCCATGGGCAATGCCATAGGGATGAATGGTGATGGATCCTTCGCTTACACCTTTGCGGCTCATGAAATCACCTTCCACATAATAAAGGACTTCGTCACTGTCGATGTTGCTGTGGTTGTAGGGTGCAGGAATGGATTTTTCATGAAAATCATATAGTCGCGGACAGAAGGAACAGACGACAAATCCAGGCGCCTGAAAAGTCTGATGCACAGGAGGCGGCTGGTGGATTCTTCCTACAATAGACATGAAATCCTTAATATTAAAAATCCAGGGATAATAGAAGCCGTCCCAACCGACCACATCAAAGGGATTTTGCGCCAGTGTATATTCCTGAATGCCGTGTGCAAGCTTCAGCCAGAAGGGGAACTTTCCGGTTTCATCAACAGCTTCTTCAAAATCCGGCACCCGGAAATCGCGCTCGCAGAAAGGGGCATGTTCAAGCAACTGTCCGTATTCGTTCCGGTAACGGCGCGGCGGCTCAATTATTCCTGCCGACTCAATAATAAAAAAGCGGTTGTCCTGCCCGTCCGTTTCCAGCCGGTACTGAATGCCGCGGGGAATAACGATATAATCCCCGGGTCCATAAGGCAGCTTCCCGAAGACGCTGCGGAGTACCCCTTTACCATGGTGCACGAATATGACTTCATCTCCCACACCGTTCCTGTAAAAAAACTCCCCTTCCTTTTCCGGACGTACCGACATCAAAGCGACATCATTATTAAAGGCCAGCAGACGCCTGCCGGTTACCCAGTTTCCTTTGGGTTCAAATTTAAATGTCTCCAGATGCCGGTGACGATGTTTCTGATTCTCCAGTGCGGAATATTTAATGGTTTTAAATTCCCCGACTTCGGAAATCCGGGTAGGCGGCCGCAAATGATACAAGTTGGAATAGATGCTGGAAAACCCTTCGCGGCTGGCATGTTCTTCGTGATATAAATTCCCCTGCGCATCGCGGTGTTGTATATGGCGTTTCGGCGGGATATTTCCCCGACTGACATAAAATGGCATTAGGCTGCTCCTTTCGAAAATTGAATATCAAACATGTGCAATTTCTCTTCGGCTGACCGGCAGGAAAATATTAAAACGGCATATCCCCTGCCCTGTTACTGCATAGAAAAACCCGGACATTATAAATTACCGCGTTTCTCCTGTTCCCGTTCAATGGACTCAAACAGTGCCTTAAAATTCCCCTTGCCAAAACTGGTGGAGCCTCTCCGCTGAATGACTTCAAAGAAAAAGGTGGGACGGTCCTGAATGGGTTTGGTAAATATCTGGAGCATATAACCGAACTGATCGGCATCTACCAGAATACCGTATTCTTCCAGCTCTCCGATATTTTCTTTCAGCTCACCCACTCTCCGGGGCAGCTCTTCATAATAGGAATGGGGCACCCGCAGGAATTCCACGCCGCGTTCGGTCATTTGACCAATGGTATCAATAATATTATTGGTGGTCATTGCGATATGCTGCACACCAGGACCGGAATAGTACTCTACAAATTCTTCGATCTGAGATTTCTTTAACCCCGCGGCGGGACGGTTAATAGGCATTTTAATAATCTCACTGGGATCTGCTACTACAATGGAGCGCAGAGCGCTGAATTCGGTGGAGATATCTTTATCATCCGCACTCCAGAAACGATGAAAACCCAGAACTTTTTCATACCATTCGGCAATCTTCTGCATTTCGCCTTCCGGCTGATTCCCTACAAAATGGTCCACCATTTTTAAGCCGACGCTACTGG
>JBAPTX010000643.1:0-1754 GCA_049282375.1 Calditrichia bacterium | reverse complement strand
GGAATCACCGGTCCCCAGCTCACGCTCAGAAAATGAGTAATCAATGTTTCGATATCCTTCATGGTGCCGTTTTTCAGCGGCGGCGTAGTCAGCGGATGATCCGCTTTGTAAGGACCCGCCGGCATGTTTTGCAGGCACTGCTCCACTATACGGAGGCTCTGCCGCATTTCTTCCACCCGCACTCCGGCGCGGTCGTAAGCATCCCCGTTATGAGCAACCGGAATTTCAAAATCAAAATTTTCGTAGCCGGAATACGGCCGCTTCCTGCGAAAATCCCATTCAAATCCGGTGGCGCGCAGCCCGGGTCCGGTAACGCCCCATTCAATGGCTTCCTGCAGGGTATAGCTGCCGATTCCCACTGTTCGGGCTTTAAAAATCTGATTGGCCATCACAAGTTTGTCGTACTCTTTAAGGCGTTTCGGGAAATAATCAATAAAATCCTGCACCAGCATTTCCCAGCCTTTGGGGAGATCCTGCGCAACTCCGCCGATGCGGAACCAGTTGGGGTGCATGCGGTCACCGCAAACCGCCGCTATAATGTCGAAAATCCGTTCGCGGTCATTAAACATGTAAAACACCGGTGAGAGCTGGCCCAGGTCCTGCGCGAAGGTGCCGTACCAAACCAGATGGCTGGAAATGCGGAACAGCTCGCACAGCATCACCCGGATTACCTTTACCCGGTCCGGCACTTCAATTCCGGCCAGTTTTTCCACCGCCAGCACGTAGGGCAGATTGTTCATCACGCCGCCCAGATAATCCACCCGGTCTGTGTAAGGGATATAGGTATGCCAGGACTGCCGCTCCGCCATTTTCTCCGCGCCGCGATGATGAAAACCGATATCCGGCACAATGTCGAGGATTTCCTCGCCGTCCAGTTGCACTACCAGCCGCAGAACGCCGTGAGTGCCGGGATGCTGCGGCCCCAGATTCAGGAACATGAAATCGGTATCTTCTCCGCGTTTCTGCAGACCCCATTCTTCCGGGCGGAATTGCAGAGCGAGGTTTTCCCGTTCCTGCTTGTCTTCGGGAAGTTGAAAAGGACCCATTTCGGTGGCGCGCGCCGGATGTTCCTTGCGCAGCGGGTGGCCTTCCCAGGTGGTTGGCATTAAAATACGCCGCAGGAACGGATGCCCATCGAATTTGATGCCGAACATGTCAAATATTTCCCGCTCGTACCAGTTGGCATTGGGCCACAAAGAAACAATACTCTCCAGGGAAGGGAAGTCCCCCTGCAGCGGCACCTTCAGACGAATGTCGGAATTGCGCTCGAAGGACAGCAGTTGATAAATCACCGTGAAATCAGATAGCGGCTGATCGTCCCGCTTTGCACGGGTCCGTTCATCAACGGCGGTCAGATCATAAAGCATTTCGTAAGGGCGGGAGATTCCGGATTTTAAATATTTGAGGATAGGAATGATTGTATCGGGAGAAACCCACAGGGTGGGAATTTCATCCCGGGTGGGCTGCTCGATCCACTGTTCAGCGGGAAATTTTGTTTTCAGTTCTTCAAGGACGCTGCCGTTGCCGTTCATTCGCTTCCGCTTGCGTTAAATCGGTTTCCGAGCTGCCTTCCCTGGGAACCAGTTCTCCCTCAATTTTCTAAAATCAAGTATTCAGTTAAACTGAAGTACCTCTACAAATTCAAAAAATACGGAAAGGCATTAAATTTCGTCCGGCGGCCGCAGCCGGGTCATTTTGCGGCGCTCCTCCCGCTGAGCCTCCTTCATGGAAATTTTGGGAGGCTTCTGCAGCCC
>JBAPTX010000642.1:0-2513 GCA_049282375.1 Calditrichia bacterium | reverse complement strand
CTGCTCCTACCGGACCCGCATCCGCACGCCTTCGTTTCCGCATATCCAGATGGTGCCCTACATCAGCCGGGGGCACACCATCGCAGATCTGCTCTCCATTCTGGGCAGCATCGATTTTGTTTTGGCGGATGTAGACCGGTGAACCTCACCCCCGGCCCCTCTCCAAATGGAGAGGGGAGATGAGGGGATGAGATGATATGAGATTCAGCACAGCCCCTTCTCCACCTGGAGAAGGGGAATAAGAGGATAAGGTTTAAAAAACAATTATGTTGTCTGAAGCGGAAATAAAAGAAATTGAAGAGGAGCTGAAGCTCTTCCCGACCCGGCGGGCTGCCTGCATCGAAGCGCTGAAAGTGGTACAGCGTCACCGCCGCTGGGTATCGGATGAAGGTGTGCAGGACATTGCCCGCTTTCTGGAAATGACTGCGGAAGAAGTGGACAGCGTGGCCACCTTTTACAATCTGGTGTTCCGCCGGCCGGTGGGGCGGCATGTGATTCTGATCTGCGATTCCATCAGTTGCTGGGTAATGGGCTACGAAAAAATACTGGCGCACCTGCGGGAGCGGCTGGGAATTGGTCTCGGCGATACAACCGCAGATGACCGGTTCACCCTGCTGCCGATTCCCTGCCTGGGCACGTGCGACCATGCGCCGGCGCTGATGATCGATAATGATCTGCACCGGGACCTCACCCCGGAAAAACTGGATGAAATTATTGCCCGTTACGAATGAACTTTTATTTCACCGTTGAAAAGATAGTGAATAAAAAATGGAAAAACCGCTGACTCAAAACATTCAGCCCGGAGAACCGCCGCCGGATTTAAAAGCTTATGAAAAAAGCGGGGGTTATCAATCCGCCCGCAAGGCCCTGACGCAGATGAGTCCCGCAGAGTGTCTGGAGATAATTAAAAAATCCAATCTGAAGGGACGCGGCGGCGCCGGTTTTCCCACCGGAATGAAATGGAGCTTCGTGCCCATGGGCGATGATGCGCTCCGCCCCAAATATCTGGTCGCCAACGCCGATGAAATGGAGCCGGGCACTTTTAAGGACCGGGTGCTGCTGGAAGGCGATCCCCACCAGTTGATCGAAGGAATGATCATCAGCGCCTACACCATTCAGGCGGATGTGGCCTATATTTTCCTGCGCTGGGCCTACAAACACGCCGCACAGGTACTACAGCAGGCGATCGCGGAAGCATACCGGGCCGGTTATCTGGGGAAGAATATTTTCGGAAGCGGTTACCATCTGGAAATGCATATCCACACCAGCGTGGGGCGCTACATGTGCGGTGAGGAAACCGGCCTGTTGAATGCGCTGGAGGGCAGGCGGGCCACGCCCCGCGCCAAACCGCCTTATCCACAGCTAAGCGGGCTGTTCGGGAAACCGACAATCGTCAACAATGTGGAGACCCTCAGTTGCGTCACTCACATCATGGGCAACGGCCCCGAGTGGTTCAAGGGATTGAGCCGAACCGAAGACGGCGGCACCAAATTATACGGGGTCAGCGGAAGGGTGAAAAATCCCGGCTGCTGGGAACTGCCCATGGGCGTCACTATGCGGGAAATTCTGGAGGAGCATGCCGGGGGAATGCAGGAGGGCGTTCAGTTTCGCGGCGTGCTGCCCGGGGGTGCTTCCACCGATTTTCTGACTGAAGAGCACATGGAAGTCAAAATGGATTTCTCCGCCGTAACTGAGGCCGGCAGCCGGCTGGGAACCGGCACTATGATTGTGCTGGATGATCAGACCTGTCCGGTAGGATTTGTGGAGAACCTGGAGCGATTTTTCGCTCAGGAATCCTGCGGCTGGTGCACACCCTGCCGCGAAGGGCTGCCCTGGGTGGCCAGAATTCTGCGGGCATTTGAAGAAGGCAACGGGCGGGAGGAAGAAATGGAAATCCTGCAGCAGCACACGGAGGGGCTGGGCCCGGGCCGCACCTTCTGCGCGCTGGCGCCGGGAGCAATGGAACCGCTGCAGAGTGCACTGAAGTATTTCCGTAGGGATTTCGAACGCCACATTCATGAAAAACGCTGCCCCTGGAGATCCTGATGGCCAAAATTTTTATTGACAATAAACCGTTTGAAGTCGGCGCCAAAAAGAACCTGCTGGATGCTATCATTTCGCTTGGACTGGACCTGCCTTATTTCTGCTGGCATCCGGCCATGGGCTCAGTAGGGGCGTGCCGGCAATGCGCTATCAAGATTTTTAAGGATGAAAAAGATACCAGAGGCAAGATCACCATGGCATGCATGGAACCGGCTGCGGAGGGGACGCGCATTTCCATTAACGATCCGGAAGCGCGGGAATTCCGTGCCGGCATCATCGAATGGCTGATGACCAATCACCCCCACGACTGCCCGGTCTGTGACGAAGGCGGAGAATGCCATCTGCAGGATATGACGGTGATGACCGGTCATGTTTACCGGCGCCACCGCTTTCATAAACGCACCTACCGCAATCAGAACCTGGGGCCGTTTATTAATCATGAAATGAACCGCTGTATTCAGTGCTACCGC
>JBAPTX010000641.1:0-5813 GCA_049282375.1 Calditrichia bacterium | reverse complement strand
GCATAAACCAGCCGGATATCCTGCAGACGCTTATAAATAAACAGGAAATACTGGTTGCCGCTGTACATGGAAACGACACCGGCGTGGATATCCGGCCCCTGCGATTCCGCTTCGGCGGCCAGTTGTTTTTTCAGGTGATCAATTCTGCTGCGCCGTTCCTCCGGCTGCAGATTTTCCCGGTAAATTTCACTGAATCTGCCGGTGACCTCCTCATAGCGCCGCAGCACATCCGCATGATATCCCGGTGCAATTATTTCCTGCTCCGGTGTCTCTGCCAGATAGCCGTTCTGCAGATAATCATGTTCGCTGTCCGAGGCCCGCTGCAGTGCGCCGTAAGCCACATGATGGTTGGTCAGCAGCAATCCTTTTTCGCTTACGAATTCAGCAGTTCCCCCGCCCATGCGTACTACAGCGCTCATGATGCCGCTGCCGTCCATTTTATAGAGATCCTCCGGATTCATTTCCAAACCGGCTTTGGCAAGATTTAATCCGGCAATCTGGTGGGGCAGCCACATGCCTTCATCCGCCCGGATCAGTGAAATGCTGCAGACAGTCAGCAGCATGCCTACTGCAAAAAGTTTCCTTAACATTATCAGCCTCCCTTTAAAAATAAACGTAACGAGACTGTCAAAAAAGTCCATGTTAAGATTATGGGGTCATGCTGAGCCTGTCGAAGCACAAAGTCTATAACGCTTCTACCAGTCTTAGACAAGCACAGGCTGATCCAATCCGGGCTTTTTCGACATTCTAAACGGCGGAAGTTAAGGGATTCACCTGCTGGAAGAAATGTGAAATGAAAATGGCTGATTCAGGAAGAAAGCAGCCTGCTGAACTGTTCTTTGCGGTATTGAAAAATGCGCCGGACATCTTTTTTCACGAAAAGAAGATGAATCAGCGGAGCCAGAAATCCGCCGTAAAGGGCATATTCCACCCGGTCCTGCATCAGGGTGCCGTTCGGTTGTTTTTCAAAACGGTGCTCGTGGATCCATTTTTTATAAGGGCCGGAAATCTGCGAATCTACAAACCGCTGCGGCGGCTCCCACACAGTTATTTCCGTTCGCCAGCGGATGGGGATTTTATGCAGCCGCAGCCGGTAGTTGATGCGGGCGCCTTTCTGCATCCGGACCGGGGTTGGCGTCCGGATTTCAAAATCCAGCCAGGGCGGCGTAACTTTGTCCAGATTGGCCGCTTCGCTGAAAAACCCGAACACTTCCTCCTGCGGCTTTTTTACAAATAACTGGGATTTGAAAATAAAGGTCTTCATACGCTCCTGTCCATAATTTTAACATTGCAGGTATCTACCGGCTTCAACTGCTCAGCGTTTCAAAATGCCGGACTTATACCATATATATTATATCCAGTTTTCACCTCTGCGTACGTCCTTTGCCGGAATCGGTGATTTCCACGAACTCCACCGGGAAGGGCTGGAAAAAATACTGCTCTGCCAGATATTTTTCCTCAAACCGGACAATCCAGGCCTGCAGCAGATTAACCGGCACGCTGAGCGGCACTTTTCCCTGCCGGTAATTTTCCAGTGCCTCCAGAAAAAAGGCTTTTTCCGGCGGCATCAGTTTTTTCGAAAAATAACCCAGCCCGTGCATCAGCACGTTAATGGCGGACGTAAAGCCGGGCATTCGCCGCAACGCCAGATGCAGGTGTCCGGCATAATTCTCCAGCACAATGCCCAGCGGTTCTTTGCGCGGATTGGCCACAATGCGGCCCATCTTCCGCATTTCGGTCTGGTTATAAGCCATATACAGCAGTTTGTGGCGGGCATGGAACTGCACCAGGTCTGCCATCCCGGCGCTGTTCTTCAGGTGCCGGAAGCGGGCCAGCGTAAAGAGCCGGGTGAGAAAATGCTCCCGGATATTGAAATTGTTCAGCCGGCCTTCGTCCTCCACCGCCAGATGCCCGAATTTTTCCAGCACGGCTTCACCAAAAAAACCGGCGGTGCGGCCGGTCGGTGCTTTTTTTTCTGCACCGGGATACACTTTTACATCCCGGGGACCGCAGGAAGGTGACCTGCTTTTTAAAATAAAACCATCCACCTCCGGCAGGCTATCCAGAAACTGCCGGCTGAAATCCTGCATCTCAGCCGTAACATCTTTTCCGCTGGCCGGCTGAAATAAGCGGTGATCACCATTTTCTTCAATAATCCGGATGGGATCCCGGGGCGTGCCGAGCCCGATTTCCACTTCCGGGCAGACCGGAATAACTTCCACAAAATGCAGCAGCCGGTTTACAAAAGAATTGGGAATTCGCTGACCATTGTAGCGGCAGGCTTCCAGCTCCAGGCATTTGCTCAATACCACCCGCGGTTTGACTGTTTCTTTCACTAAACTTTTTCCTGTTTTGAAGTCCGGATTTGGGACGGTTAGAATGCTTTTATTCGCCGGAATATAAAGGGCGGCGGCCGGTGGTTAAAATTATTTTTTAATTGAAAAGAACACCGGGAATTTAATATCTTTTCAACAGATTATGTACAATAAGACACATAAATCCAGTATTATTAAATTGAAGCAGTTTTTATAAAGTTATTTTTATGGAATAATTTCTCAAAATACTTCCGATAATTTACAAGGAAATACTTTTTAATAAGAAGCGAACGAATATCCAATGAAATCACGCCAATTCTGTTTACCCACTTAAAAAGGAACTTTTTATGGAAGTGTCTCAAGCAGCGGTAGAGGAAAGAGTTGACCTCGCGCCTCTGAACAAAATTTTGAGTAAGTATGGAAAGAAAAAAGGAACCCTTATCCCGATTTTACAGGAAGCCCAGAAGGTTTACGGCTACCTGCCCCGCGAAGTGCTGATCCGGATGGCGGAAGCGACCGGGACCGAATTGAGCCAGATTTACGGTGTGGCGACCTTTTACTCCCAGTTCCGGCTGAAACCGGTGGGCAAGCACATTGTGCGGGTGTGTCATGGTACCGCCTGCCACGTCAGCGGCGCCGGCCGTATTACCGAAGCCTGCGAGGAGCAGTTGGGCGTTTCAGACGGAGAAACCACTGCGGACCGTCAGATGACGCTGGAATCGGTTGCCTGTCTGGGCTGCTGCAGTCTGGCGCCGGTAATGATGATTGATGATGACACCTACGGACGGCTGACCGATCGCGAAGTCAAAAAAGTGCTGCAGAAATTCCAAAAAGAGGCGGAATCCAAATGAACACAGCAAATGTGCAGAACGGAAACATAACGGTGCTGGTGGGAATGGCCAGTTGCGGCCTTGCCGCCGGTGCTGCCGACATTTATAAAGCGTTGGAACAGAAGATCACGGACAGCGGTCTGCCGGTTAAGCTGGAGCGTACCGGCTGCCTGGGCGCCTGTTATCGCGAACCGCTGGTAGAAATCCAAATGGAAGGGATGCCCACAGTCGTGTACAGCGATGTTACTCTGAAAAAACTGCCCAAAATTTTTGAAAGTCATATTCAAAACCGCACGGTGCTGGAAGACTGGTTGCTGAAAGGCGAAGGGCTGGAAACGAGTGAAGACAGTCTTTTCAACCAGCAGGTGCGGATTGTGCTGCGTAATGCCGGCGTCATTAATCCGGAACATATCCGGGATTATCTGGCGAAGGACGGATATAAAGCCATTCGCAAAGCATTGCTGGAGATGAAGCCGGAAGATGTAATTTCAGAAATAAAAGATGCCGGATTGCGGGGGCGCGGCGGCGCCGGTTTCCCCACAGGGCTGAAATGGCAGTTTGCCCGCCAGTCCCCCGGCAGGGAAAAATATATTATCTGTAACGGCGATGAGGGTGATCCCGGCGCTTTTATGGACCGCAGCATTATGGAAGGCGATCCGCACAGCGTGCTGGAAGGGATGCTGATTGCCGGTTATGCCATCGGCGCCGGCGAGGGCGTTATTTACGTGAGGGCGGAATATCCGCTGGCCATCCAGCGGCTGCAGATTGCCCTGGGGCAGGCACGGGAGGCCGGATTTCTGGGGAAAAATATTCTGGGCACCAGATTTTCATTTGATATTTCCCTGAAGCTGGGAGCGGGTGCGTTTGTTTGCGGCGAAGAAACGGCTCTGATTGCCAGTGTGGAGGGCAAACGCGGCATGCCGCGCCTGCGCCCGCCGTTTCCTGCCGTCAGCGGATTGTGGGAAAAGCCCACCAACATCAACAATGTGGAAACTTATGCGAACATTTCCTGGATAATCCTGCACGGCGCGGAAGCCTTTGCCGCCTACGGAACCGAAAAAAGCAAAGGTACCAAAGTATTCGCCCTGGCGGGAAAAATAAAACGCGGCGGTATGGTGGAAGTGCCCATGGGGATGCCCTTGCGGGAAGTGATTTTCACCATCGGCGGCGGCATTAAGAATGACGGGGAGTTTAAAGCGGTGCAGTTGGGCGGCCCCTCCGGCGGCTGCGTACCGGCACACCTGCTGGATACCCCGGTGGATTATGAATCGCTGAACCAGACCGGCGCCATTATGGGCTCCGGCGGCATGGTGGTGATGGATACCCGCACCTGCATGGTGGATGTGGCCCGTTTTTTCCTGAAATTTACTCAGGAAGAATCCTGCGGTAAATGCACCTTCTGCCGGCTGGGCACCAAACGCATGCTGGAAATTCTGGAGCGTATTACCGAAGGCAGGGGAGAGCCCGGCGACATTGAAAAGCTGGAGCTGCTGGCGGAAAATATCCGCAAAAATTCCCTGTGCGGGCTGGGGCAGACTGCCCCCAATCCGGTGCTTACCACTTTAAAATATTTCCGCGATGAATATGATGCTCATATCCGCCACAAAGAATGCCCGGCAAAAAGCTGCCGGGAACTGATCAGTTACCGGGTGGTGGAAGAAAACTGCACCGGCTGCATGGTCTGTCTGCGCAATTGCCCGGTGGATGCCATTACCGGCGCCAAAAAGGAAATTCACCACATTAATTCTGAAACTTGCACCCGCTGCGGCGCCTGTTTTGATGTATGCCGCTTTGATGCGGTGGAGATTCTGACCGGTGAAGCGGAAGAACTGGTGGTATAAAGAAAATCAGCAGCCGCCTGTGCGGTTGAAATGAAAGGGAAGACATAATGAGTAAAATACAGGTATTTATAGACGGGAAACCGGTAATTGCCGAAAGCGGGCAGACCATTCTGCAGGTATGCCGTGAGCAGAATATCGAAATTCCGACCCTCTGTTATGATGATCAACTGGAACCTTTCACCTCCTGTTTTTTGTGTGTGGTGCAGGTGGAAGGCGCCCGCACTTTTGTGCCTTCCTGCGGCACAAAAATAGCGCAGGGAATGAATATTACCACCAGCAACGAATCCATTGTGGAAGCCCGTAAAATGGTGCTGGAGCTGATTCTGAGCAATCACTATGCGGACTGCCTGGGGCCCTGCAAAATCAGTTGTCCCGCCGGGGTGGATGTGCAGGGCTATCTGGCCCTGGCCGCTATGGGCCGCTACCGCGATGCCATTGAACTGATCAAACGGAACAATCCGCTGCCCACGGTTTGCGGAAGGGTCTGCACCCGTCCCTGCGAACTGAACTGCCGCCGCAATCTGATTGACGAGCCGGCCGCCATCGATCATGTCAAGCGCTATATTGCCGATCTGGATATGGCCAGCGACGACCGTTATTTCCCGCAGGTGAAGCCGGATACCGGCCTGAATGTAGCTATTGTCGGTTCCGGTCCGGCCGGGCTGTCCTGCGCCTACTACCTGCGGCAGGAAGGGCATACGGTAGATATTTTCGATGCCAAACCCAAAGCCGGCGGAATGCTGCGCTGGGGGATTCCCCAGTACCGGCTGCCGGAAGCGGTTTTAAATCAGGAGATCGCCGGAGTGACCAAACTGGGTGTAGATATC
>JBAPTX010000640.1:0-9951 GCA_049282375.1 Calditrichia bacterium | reverse complement strand
ATATCGGTTTGCGCGTAAAAAGAATACCAGTTGGCACCGCCTGCCCCGGAGCTTGCCGCTTTAAATCGCTGAAAATGGGTAACGATCCAGTTAGTGAGATGTCCGCCGGCACTCCAGCCCATTACGGCCATTTTTGCCGGATCGGCAATGCCGTTGTTTATCAGGTGGTCCACACCGGAAATAATATCATCTACATCTTTTTCAAAATAGTGGCCGATAATAGCCCGCATCACTTTATCCCCGTAACCGGTGCTGCCGCGGTAATTGGGCTGAAATACGGCATACCCATGGGCAGCCCATACTTGCGGATAAGTTGCCCAACTGCTTCCAAAATAATTGCGGTAGGAAGATTCCGGTCCGCCGTGAAGCTGAACGACTAACGGATAGGGTTTGGCTGCGATGCCTTCCGGGGGTAGAATCAGCAGCCCTTCGGCCTGGTAACCGTCGCTGCTGGCCCAGGATACGGTTTGATATTTTGCCATTGCATAATCGTCCAGCCAGGAATTGAGTCGGGTAATTTTGCGGCCGGGTAACTTTTCCGGGGCGGCAAGCAGAATATCTCCGGGATTCTGCGGAGTGGATTCCAGGTAGACGACTTGGTTTATCTGCGGCAGATAGTGCAGGGAACGGATATCATGATCAGCGCTGCTGATTTTACTGAGGCGTCCCCTTTGCGTATCCAGCAGAAAAAACTGGGTATTAACGCCGGTATTGGCGGTAAAATAAATTTTATCTTTTTTCCCGGGGAAAAAATCAAACACCTGATCTTCAAAGGCGGGCAGTAAATCATGGGGCTCGCCGCCGGCCAGATCCAGTTTAAACAGGCTTTCCAAATGATAAGTTTGCAGTTCGCTGCTGGCATCGGAAATAAACAGCAGCGACTCACCGCCGGCAGACCACTGCAGGTTGCGTTCGGCAATATTGTTATTCGTCAATTTTTTCTCGCTGCCGCTGTTTAAATCGAGCAAATAGATTTCCCTTTTCAGGTAATCGTCCCGCCGGGGCGTGGGTGCGGCTGTGAACACTACCTGACTTCCGGTGCGGGAAAGGCGGAATTCGAGCAGGGAATAGTCCCCCTGTGTCAGTTGCTTTTTGGAATGGGCGGCCAAATCATAGCGCCACAAGTGACTGGCTTTTTCACTTTCATCAACTATATAAGCATCCTGCCCTTTTTCATTTTCTTCCTTTTCCGTTTCGGAGAGGCTGTCCCGGGCCAGAAAATAGAGATATTTTCCCTCAGGCCCCACCGCCAGTTGACGGATGGCAGCCGCATGGCTGAATAAAAGGCGGGATTCGCCGCCGCTGTTGCTGATTTCAAAAATCGCCGGCCGGTCTTTGTGCTTCGAAATAAAAAAGATATTTTCACCATCAAGTGACCAGCGAGGGCTGCTTTCATTTTCTTTTCCATTAATCAGCGGTATGGCTTCTTCGCTGCCGGTGGAAACCCGCCAGATATCAGACGTCCAGCGGTTTTGAGTGCTGTCCGCTTCATACAACATGAACAGGACGTATTTCCCGTCCGGCGAAAGCTGCGGGGAAGCGGCCTTTTTCACTTTAAACATTTCTGCAAATCCGAATGGCTCTGCGGCCGGCAGGCTGCTGGAAAAACAAAGTGTCAAAATAACGGCGGCTGCCGAAAATCCTTTTAACATGCTCAAATCTCCTCGTAATACTTTATTGCGTTTTGGGTTTATAATAGAATACCAGATTTAAGATTAAGGGTTTGAATTGTTCCGGGGCAATGGAACGTTTACCGAAAACATGCTCGAAGAGCAGGTTTTCCAATATTCCGGACACCATGACTGCCAAAAAACGGATAGTCTCCTCCGGCAGAGAAAAGTCCTGCGAGCAGACTTCGGTCAGGTAGCTCTGATAGCGCCGGGTAAGATATTCTTTGATAAACAGCAGGGAAGTCTGGCTCTGGCGCAGTTCCACCAAGAAAAGACGGGAGCGTTCCGGTGCTTCGGTGATCACAGCAAAATCGCTGCTGATCAAATAATCCAGTTTTTTGCGGGGATCTTTAATTCCGGAAAATCCGTGACGGATTTGCCGGTCATAATTTTCTGCAAACCGCCGGAAAATTGCTTTTAAAATTTCCTCTTTATTGCGGAAATAAAGATATATGGTTCCGGCGGCAACACCGGCCTGTGCGGCAATTTGTTCAATGCGGGTATGATGAAATCCGACCGTGGAGAACAGTACCACCGCAGCATCCAGAATATCTTTCTCTTTTTGTCCGGTTTTCTGCCTGACCATTGGGTGAACAATTTTTTTATATGAAGCCGGCCTTAATTTAAATTGGCCGGGTCGCCTGCGATAACCAGGTAACGCTTTCGTTATCCAGCAATGGGGAGAGTGAATCCCGTACAGTGGCATGGTAATCATCCAGAAATCGCACTTCTTCTTCGCTTAACAATTCTTTTTTCAGCAGTTTCAGATCTATCGGGCACAGTGTGAGGGATTTAAAACGGTAAAACTTGCTTTCCTCATTCGAAAATTCTTCATCCTCCTGCACCAGCACCAGGTTTTCCAAACGGATTCCGTACTCGCCTGTCTTGTAAAATCCCGGTTCGTTGGAGATAATCATGCCCGGTTTTAATTCCACCCCAATCCCCCGGTAATAGGAAATAGCCTGCGGCCCTTCATGAACATTCAGGTAAAATCCCACGCCGTGTCCGGTGCCGTGCCCGTAATTTAATCCGATATCCCAGAGCGGTTTGCGGGCAATGGTATCGAGCTGGTTGCCGGCGGTATTTTGCGGAAATCGGGTCATCGCCAATTGGATGTGGCCCTTCAATACCCGGGTAAAGCGGTCTTTTTGTTCGTCTGTGGGCTTACCCAGGCATACGGTGCGGGTAATATCGGTGGTGCCGTCCGGATACTGCCCCCCGGAATCAATCAGGAAAATACCTTCAGGTTTCAGCTCAATGTCGCTCTCCCGGCTGGCGCTGTAATGCACAATTGCCCCGTGCTCTCGATATCCGGCAATAGTGGCAAAGCTGGGCCCGCGGAATAGATCATCCTTTGCCCGGAAGGATTCCAGTTTTTCGGCAGCGCTGATCTCTGTTACGCCGCCTTTCTTGACGGCCTTTTCCAGCCAGCTTAAAAACTTCACCATCGCCACGCCGTCCCGCAAATGTGCGTTTTTCAGGCCGGATATTTCAGTTTCATTTTTAATGGATTTAAAATGGGTTACCGGGCTGGGTTTCCAGAATACTTTACATTCCCCTTTCAGCGCATCGGCTACCCACAAACTGGCGGTCAGCGGATCCAGCCAGACCCGGATTTTTTCACCGCTGATTTTTGCCAGCGCATCACCGAATTCGTCATAATCCAGAATTTCTACCAGCGGCTCAAGGTGTTTGCGAAGTTTATCGGTCACTTTGCCGGAATTCAGGAATAAATAGGCATCGCCCTCGGCGACAATTGCATAAGAAATTGCCACCGGATTATAATCGATGTCCGCACCGCGGATATTGAAAAGCCAGGCGATGGTATCCAGGGTTGTCAGTACATGAACCTTGCATTCTTCATCGGCCATGTACTCGCGCAGCCGTTTCAGTTTGCTTTCAAGGCTTTCTCCGGCATACTTCTCCGGATGCACTTCCACCGGGGCGGGGGGGAATTCCGGCCGATCCTCCCAGATTCCATCCACCAGGTTTTGTTCAATCAATTTCAGGTTAATCTTCCAGGTATTCAGTTGCGCCCGGATTTTCTGCGAATCGTTGTAGGAAAATAAACGGGGGTCCAGCCCTACCGTATCGCCTGCATTCATTTCCTCGATCAGCCATTCCTGCACGGTAGGCACCTTCGGCTGTCCGGACTTAAACAGCTCGATTCCGCTGCCCCGCAATTGCTCATCTGCCTGCAGGAAATAACGTGAATCCGTCCACAGGCCGGCTTTATTCAAAGTGATTACCACATCACCGGCAGAACCGGTAAACCCGCTCAGCCAGCGGCGGCGCTCCCACATGGCCGGTAAATATTCATTCTGATGGGGGTCGGTGCTGGGAATGAGATATGCCTGAATCTGGTGGTCTTTCATCAACTTCCGTAACTTCTCAATTCTTTCTTTGATCATGGGAGAGCTCCGGTTTAAAGTGTTTTTTCATGCAGGAAATATAGGGTCTAAGCGCCATTCCGGGAAACCTGTTTATCCTTTTCCCGCTGAACTGCATCAGCCGGACGGGGCGACCCGCAATAGATTAAGTTTAGACTGTGAGCAGGCGGTGGAGTTCCCCCATTAAAAACGGCGGGCGATAAAAAAGCGGGACTGGGCGCGGTTACCCGATTCATCAACAACTTCCAGTTTATGCCAGCCGGCGGCCAGGGTAGCAGCCTGTACATGTTCAGTGCTGGTTTTCCCCAGGAAATGATTGTCCATGTACCAGAATAATAATTGCTGCGGTTCCCGGTGGGCGGCGCGTAAAGTCACTTTTTGCAGCATCCCGTCCACATCGCGGGGAATCCAGATATGGGCGCGGGGCGTCGGGTATACAATTTCAATAGCCTCTTCCGGGGGCCGGGCCGGGCAATTGCTGGTGTGAGCGGGCATTTCATTGAGAATGTGTCCCAGCCGGCGCAGGCGGGAAATGACCTGCGGCGGGTAAACCAGATATGACTCGGTATGGTATTGGGCGGCCGTCCAGCAGCGCGAACAGACCTGCCGGTTTGCGGTATTTGAAATAAAAATCTGCTTGTGATATGGGCAGGTGCGCAAGGGTTTCATATTCAGGGGCGCTTCAGATTCCACTGTTTCCGGGCAGAAGGGTCCCGCGGAAAATCCGGTAGCTGCGCAGAGATCTACGGATTTCAGGTATTTGTCAGGCGCAGTAAACCAGCTTTGTTTTGGATCTTTCGGCAAATAATTGAAAATATCAAACAGCAGCGGCGCCGCACTTTCCGCACCGCTAAGGCGGGAGTTGGGCTCTCCGTCAAAATTGCCGACCCAGACAACAATGGTCCACTGCGGCGATACCCCGGCAGCCCAGGCATCGCGCTGCCCGTAACTGGTCCCGGTTTTCCAGGCCAGCGGCCACTGATTGCGGTACTGCTGCCAGTAGTATTCCGACCCGGGTCTCCGCAGGTTCTGCAGAATAGAAAGGGTCAGGAAGGCCGCACCCGGACTGAGCAGGCGGCGCTCTGTTTTCTCCGGGGATGTTTCCAGCAGGGAAACAGGAGCAAAATTGCCCAATCTTCCCAAACCGCGATAAAGAGCCGCCAGATCATAAAGCCGGGTTTCCGCTCCCCCAAGTATCAGCGGCAGTCCGTAATCATCCGGAGTGCGGAACAGGCTGGAGATCCCTGCTTTCTGCAAAAACAGAAAAAACGGGTAAACACCGTAAGCATTCAACAGACGCACTGCCGGCACATTCAAGGATTGGATGAGCGCCTGCTCCGCCGGTACCACTCCGCGGAAACTGAGATCGGCATTTGCCGGGGAAAAGGTGCCGTAATAGCTGGGAATATCGAAAATCTGCGTCTGCGGCAGAATCAGCCCCTCGTCCATGCAGAGCGCATATAAAAAGGGCTTCAGGATGGAGCCGCTGGAGCGGGGCGCCTGAACGCCGTCCACCATTCCTTGCCTGCTTTGGTCAAAAAAATCCTGCGAACCCACATAAGCGCGCACTTTTCCGGAGGCCGTTTCCACCACCAGCGCCGCGGCATTACGGATGCCGGAAGCCCGCAGGTTTTCCACATGCCGCTGCAGCAGTTCCAAGGCCGCCCGCTGGAGTGTTCTGTTAATGGTCGTGTGCAGAAGGGGTTCGCCCGGATGCCGGTTTTTTAATAAGCGGGCAAGGTGGGGCGCGTCCTGCGGGAAAGCAATTTCCGAATGTGGCAGCGGTTCTTTTTTAGCCTGGAGAAGATCCTCTTTATTTATCACCCCCTTTAAAAATAAGCGCTGCAGCAGTGCGTTGCGTTTTTGCAATAGCGCCGGGGCATTCCGTGTGGGGGCAATCCGGCCGGGTGCGTTGGGCAGCACCGCCAGGGCAGCGGCCTCGCCCCAGGTGAGTTCACTTTCCTTTTTCCCGAAATAGCGCCAGGCGGCGGTGCGGAATCCGATAATGTTGCCGCCGAAAGGGGCATGGTCCAGATACAGCCGTAAAATTTCTTTCTTGCTGTAATGACATTCCAGCCGCAGCGCCAGCAGCATTTCTTTGGCTTTATTGAAGAATGTGCGCGGATTTTTTTGACGCAGGCGGGCCACCTGCATGGTCAATGTGCTGGCGCCGCTGACGATCCGGCCTGCTTTTAAATTCTGCCGGGCAGCCCGGAGAATCGCCAGCGGGTCAATGCCGCGGTGCTGCATAAAGCGTTTGTCTTCGAAAGCGAGAACGGCCTGCTGCAGTTTAGGGCTGACGGGCAACTGCGGTTCCGGCGGCAGAATCCATTGTTCTTCGCTGTTCAGGAATATTCGCAGCGGTGCACCCTTAGAATCCAGCACCATTGTGCTGTAATCGGATTTAAAAAAGGGCATTGGGAGCGGCAGCAAAAGCATGCCGGCCGATAAAAGCAGACACAGAGGTAAGACTGCCGCTGTTAGCCGGCGGTGGCGGCAGAAAAGGCAGCGCCATCTTTTTTGCCCTGTTGTTCTGCGCGGGATTTTCATCGTGAATTTACCACTACGCTATGGCCGGGCAGTTCCGCACGGTATTCATTATTGTACATCGCATGCACTACTGTCGGCGGAAGGCTGAACTGCCCCACGGTTACTGCCGTTAATTTGACGGCAAAGTCCCGGATTTTCTGATGCCTGTTTAAATCAAAAAACCACATAATGCGGTCATCACGGATGTCGGTGTACTCCGCCGGGTACAGCGGCCATTTCCCCATCCACTCCGGCAAATTCTCGCCGCTTAGCCGGATGTTCTCGATTTCCCAGCCGGCGGGCAGCATCTGCACCAGCGCCAGTTCTTCCATGTCCCTGGTGGTTCCCTCTTCCCGGCCAACCCGCAGCCGCAGCCAGAAAACGCTGCCCTGCGGCCGTTCTCCGGGATCGATGCGGATGCCGTCTTCATTGAACCATTCCGCCTGCAGGGTTAAATGGCGGCTGATTTCTCTGCCGCTGTCCTGCAGGGGAATCCCTTCCCACTCAACCACTGCAAATGCTTTCGGCAGTTCACCTTCATCCAGATGTACCTGCACGGGCTTGCCGAATCCGCTCTCAATCTCCCGGGTAACCTGAAAATCGCGGGTGTTAAAACTGCTTTTTTCACCGGAGGGAAGCACAAAATATCCCTTCAGACGACTGTCCGGTTCGCCAAAAAAATCCGGTTTGTCATGAATGTATTTGCCCAATGCCAGCAGCGAAAAACCGGTGGTCTGGGTGGAATACCACTGGTCCCAGCTCAGATTTTCGGTAAGCTGCAGGTAAAGGCTGTCGGCCGTCTCCCAGCGCTTCATTTCCAGGGCGGCCAGCAGAATCAGTGCCTTGTCCCGCAGGGCAGATCCGAAGGTAGGGTTAAAATCCTGATATTCCCGGGTTACGGTTCCTGTATTGCGCAGGATATGCCCTGCCACTTCCTTTTCGTTATTTAAATGGTAAGCCGCGGCCAGCAGCCAGCGTTCGGCAGCGGTCATCCCCTGCAGATAGTTTTCCCGCAGCAGGTTCATGGGCCCTTCCGCAGCCTGCCCGGCGAGGGCCAGCAGATAGACACGATATACGCGCTGCAGCATCCCGTCGCGGCCGGTCAGGGCACGGGAGCGCTCAAAGGACATCCAGTTATTCCACAGGTTTTCCGGCACGTGGTATCCCAGTTTGCGGGCCTCGATCAAAAAATGGCCGGCGTAACTGGTGCTCCAGATATCCGGTTCACTGTTGCCCGGCCACAGGGACAATGCGCCGGATGGCAGGGAAAACTTCTGCAGGCGGGAAATGCCGCCATTCAGATTCTCGTCGATGTCCTTTTCGGTTTGCTGTTCTCCTGTTAAAAACATCTTCAGGTAAAGCTGCGGGAAAACAGAAGACACTGTCTGTTCCAGGCAGCCGTAAGGATAGCGGATCAGCCAGTATAGCCGGTCGCCAATATCCAGCCGGGGAACACGGTGCAGCCGCACACGGGCACGGTTGGTTCCTGCAATTCCGCGGTTTGGCACGGTCATTTCCACGGTTTCGCCGGCGGCCAGCTCTTTTTCGAATGTCTGATAACGGCGGGGAGAAGCGGGAATTAATGCAATGGGGGTTTCGCTGATGCTGCGGTAACTGCCGCTGGCGGCGGTAATTTTAACCTGACTGCTGCCGGCAGCCGCTTCTGCTTTCAGATTAAAAAACAGGTCCTGCTCACCGCTTTTTTCAAACCGGAGCGATTTTCGGGAATCTCCCTGCACCTGCAGCAAACCGCCTGTTTCCAGGGAAACCCGCACAACACGGATTTCATCCTTCATTGTAAAAACCGTTGCCGGCAGCCGGAATTCGTCGCCCGGGGAAATAAAGCGGGGCAGGGTGGGAAGCACCATCAACTCCGTCTGCACCGGCACACTTTTCTCCGCTGAACCGTAGCGGATTCCTTCTGCTGCTACCACCATTACCCGCACGGCTCCCACATAGCGGGGTAACTGAAATGTCACAGTGGCGCGGCCGTTTTCATCTGTGGTCAGGGGCCCTTTAAAAAGAGATAATGGCTTAAACCGCCGCACTTTCTGCAGCGCCAGTTGATCCAGCCGTTCGTTTTCCGTGATGCCGCCACCGATGGAAAAAGTTTTAAATACATCCCCGCGCAGCGCACCGATTACCTGCGAGAAAAGATCGTAGGTGGTTACCTGCAGCCGCATTTTCTGGTAAAAGTAGTTAAACGGGTCCGGCGTGCGGAAGCGGGTCAGCGACAGCAGCCCCTCATCCACAACGGCAATGGTGAACTGCGCCGGACTGCCGGTTTGCACCCGGACAGTGAATTGCTGTTGAGATGCCAGGGTATCCGGCATACTGATTTCTACCGGCAGTCGGGTGCCAGGAGATTCTACTTTCAGCGGAATGACCCCGTACAGCCGCATGGGCCGGTCGTTGGCGGTAATACTGTGCGGTTGTATCAGCGAAACCGAAACATAGGCATTGGGGAGCATTTCCTCTGTAATACGGATTTCAAAAGTGCTTTCTTTACGGTTTTGCCGGGGCGTTTTCCAGCGGGTTTCCAGGATTTTGCCGGCGGACTCCACCGAGAGCAGAATGGTTCCCGCAGCAGGGGCGGGAAAGCTGACCCGGGCGGTTTCTCCGGGCCGGTAAACTTCTTTATCGGAGGTGAGCGCCAGCAGACCGGCATCATCCGGGCCGGCTGCTTCCCCCCAGTAGGAAGCGCGAATAAACATCCCGGCGGTATGGCCCTCTTCGCCGTCCACCTGCACTTCCAGCAGGTATTCGCCTCGGCTTTCCGGTTTAAAGGGAATTTCCACCGGCAGGTTTTGCGATACAACCGTTCCTTCCTCTAAAAGCTCTGTCTGTGAATCTGATTTGAAGCGAAGTTCAAAATCCCGGCGGTTATCATACTCCCACCACCAGTAGCGGGAATTCAGGTAAATTTTATAGTGAAGCGGCCGGCCCGCTACCGAGTTTCCGGCCGTATTTACCAGCACAGCTTTAACCGGATTCGGCTCACCCACCTGGACATACCCGTATTCACCGGCAGCGGGCAGCAGTCCCACATAAAAAGGGTAGGGCTCCACCGGCAGGGTAATCCGGTTTTCGGAAGCGCGTCCGCCTTTTTCCAGAACACTTGCCTTGATCTCTGCCTGTAAAGCGCCGGGAGGTTGATTTAAACCGGGTAAAGGGTAATCCATTTTGATATGGCCATCCGGCGGCAGTTTATCCTGATACAGCGTAAAGGTTTGTGCTTCGAACCGGGCGGTTTGGTTGGCAAAGCTGTATCCGGGAAAACGGTCAACCTGCTTTTCGCGCTGCTGAAGCGTCATGGTGACCTCCGCCTGCAGCCCGCCGGCGGGATTTCCAAAAAGATAATT
>JBAPTX010000639.1:0-6984 GCA_049282375.1 Calditrichia bacterium | reverse complement strand
CACCAAGGCTGTCAATTGCCATGCCGTGGGACAACATCTGATCATAGTGCGCCCATGAATCCCAGTAAATGCCAAAATCAAAGGAAGAGAATTGCCAGGGATGCCGGACCATTATTTTCTTGTGGGGAAATGCTTTACTGAATTGTTCACCGAGCAACTGTTCCACCTCTTTGGTGGGGCCCGGACTGTGATGTTCTCCCCATTTCCCGATAATGCCCATTTCGATATGTGCAACCCGGGGATCGGAATCCCAGCAAATACCGAGTTTCCGGATTAATTTTCTGAGCCGCCGTTTAAACTGCGGGCTGGAATAATCATATGTTTCCATATCATCCGGCCAATAAGTTTTATCTTCGTCCCAATGCAAATAGACGCGGGGAATCACCTTCATGTTTTTTTCGGCAACACCTGCCCAGTTTACCTCACACCATTTTTGAATCTGCTCAATGCCCCAGGTGGAATCTTTCTCAATTTCATTCCATTTTATATAACTGTGCATCAATGTCGCCCATTCATTATTTTCCAACGTACCCCGGTTGGTCAGCCCTTTGTGCGGATTTCTTAAAGGACGCGGGTATTCCTGCGGATGGATCACCACAAGTCCAGGCCCCTTATATGATGCAGGAGGTCCTGCTGCCCGGCAGGGAATTATAAAAAGTAGGGTTATGATAATAATGAATGGCTGCCACGTAGAAAACTTTAAAATGGGAATCCCTCACTTTCTTTTTGAATGTTACTGCCAGATTCTTCCGGCTATTCTCTTTGAAGATTTGGTACTTTGATTAAAGAAAAATCATTTCAGCGCCCGCGGAAGTCCGGATTATACATATTGCAAAGCTTTACAACTTCAAAGGAGGCCCGAGCAGCTCCATACCATGAGCCCGCCATAATTCAGGGTCCTGCGGCGGCATGGCATTTTTTTTCGTCACTTCGCGGAAAAAGGCTTCCATTTTACCTGCCGGCATAAAGGCAATCAGCATCCTCCCGCGGATATCTCCGGTGAACGCCCACACGTGGGGAATCCTGCGGGGTGCAAGAAGGGAATCACCTGCTTTTAAGTGAAACCGTTCCGATCCGACTTCAAGCAGGAATTCACCTTCAACTGCATAAAACCATTCATCCTGATCATAATGAAGGTGTTTTGCCGGGCCGCCTTTTTGGTGAAAAACATTTTCTATAATAAAAACGCCCTTGCTGTCCTCAGGCGTCACCTTAAAAGAAATTGTGCTGACACCCAGACTGCGATTTTCCCTGAACTGATCTTCATCTGCCGGAACATGACTTACCGGCGGCATACCGGATGGAAATTCGGTGATACTACCCATATTATATTCCTGAATATTTTGACAATCCTATTTATATTTCAAACACACCGGTAAACAGAAGCCGGAATGGCACAAAGATACAGCAAAATTAGTGCAAGGGGTAAATCATTTTACCGGCCTTTTTGCAAAGGCCACATTATCAGCAAACATATGGTCATCTTCAGGTTTAAAACCAGGTCAGTGAATTTAACAATATGAATTGCTGGAATCGGGCAGCGTCCCCTAACTGGGTCGGGCTTTTTCCTGTAAAAATGAAAGGGTAAGTTTAGCGACAGCTTCTGTATGATTTATCCAGGGCGCATGTCCCGTACCGGGAATGAGGTGAAATTCTGAATCAGGTATTATTGCAGAGGAGCGTTTTCCAATTTCCACCGAGCCGAATGGGTCTTTTTCGCCCCATATAAACTGAACCGGTTGTCTGATTTGTTCAAGATCATCTTTGTTAAAAGCCACCTGCGGCCTTGCGCCACGAAGACGTACGACGGTGTGTAATAGTTCCGGAATCGCTTTTTTAACCTTCGGCATTTTTTGCATAGTGACCAGCAGCCGGGTCAGTTCATCAAGATCAGATAAATCCACCCCGACCATTTTTGCAAATTTTTTTACCTGTTTATCCGAAGGCGGGGATAAATTCATGATAAATTTTCCAACACCGGGCAAGGAGATTAATCTCATTGGAAAAGGCGCTGAAGTGCCAAGTATAAATGCCGGACAGCCAATATGCGTCATTGACGCAACCCTATCGGGATGCGCAATAGATAACCAGAACGTCCAGAGCGATCCAATCGAATTTCCGATAAAAGCTGCTTTAGTTAATTCAAGTTTATTCAATACCTGTTCCAAAAACTGAACAGCAAGAGACCTGAATGTATTTGTATCCTGTTTGATATAATCGGTCAGGCCGAAACAGGGCCTATCGACTGCATAAAGCGTGTAGCCGGAAAGCTTTGCTAATAAAGGTGCCCACATTGCGGCGGGGTCTCCAAACCCCGGCACCAGAATAACGGGCGGCCCCTTTCCGGTAACCAGTACATGGGCCTGCCCGGAAACAGCCGGTACATGTATAAACCTGGATTCATAATCGATTTTAAATTTTTTTAACAATTTACTTTGCGCCTGTATAAAACTGGATTTGTTTTCATGATCATTCATAATGCTACATAAGAAAAATTAACGAATAAATCAAGTAAGAAAGGCAAACCGGTTTTAAACTTTAAATTTGCAGATTACTTGCATTGAGGAATGAATAAGTCAGTCCCGCCACAATGTGAACCTGAGCCGGCTCAAGATTGCCGCTGTTTCTCGCCTGACACCATCAGTATCGCTGCCTGCTTTTTGCAATCGGCTTAATCTTACTTTTATCTTTTTACTTTTCCCTTTTTACTTTATTTTTAAATAAAAAAGTCCTCTTATGCCCGACAACCTGCTCAACGATTTCGAACCCAAATTCAGCGGCTTTCACGATCTCATGAAATTCCGGGTGCGCGAGATTCTGCTGGTCTCCAGCCTCTACGATGCCTTTGTGCTGGAAGAAGACGGCCGCCTTGCCGAAAAAATCTTCAGCGAATACATCGACTTAAACCTGCACTTTATTCCCCGGATAACCAAGGTATCCTCCGCCGAAAAAGCGCTGGAAGCCCTGCAGCGGCAATCCTTCGATCTGGTGATCACCATGGCCCGTATTTCCGATATGGATCCGGTGGAATTCGGCCGCAAAGTAAAAGAAATTGATTCTGAAAAAAAAGTCGTGCTGCTCACCTATGACATTATTCTGCCCTCCCTGCTGCAGAGCATCCGTGCCAGCCGCAGCATTGATAAAGTGTTTTACTGGACCGGCGAATCCAAACTGCTGCTATCCATCATCAAATATGTGGAGGACATGAAAAATGCGCCGGAAGACAGCCGTGCCGGTGTGCAGATTATTTTAATAATTGAAGATTCCCCCAAGCACGTTTCTTTTTTCCTGCCGGAAGTATATACCCAGATTATGACCCAGACCCGCATTCTGATCGGCGACGGCGTGAACGACCTGCACCGGATGCTGCGGATGCGCGCGCGACCCAAAATCAGGATTGCCGACACCTTTGAAGAAGGGCTGGAAATCTACGAAAAATACAAGCACAACCTGTTGGGAATTATCAGTGATGTGCGCTTTCCCAAAGCAGACAAACTGCACCCGCTGGCGGGGGTGGAATTTGCCCGTATGGCCAAACAGGAGATTTTCGATCTTCCAATTCTGCTGCAGACAGCCGAGCAGACAGAGCTGCCGCTGAACGGCCTTAAAGGGGTTTCCGTCCTGGATAAGAATTCGCCCAACCTGATGCTGGAACTGATCCGCTTTATAAAAGAGAATTTCGGGTTCGGCAATTTTATCTTCCGTATGCCGGATGGCCGGGAGATTGATCAGGCGCGCAATCTGAATGAATTTGCAGAAAAGATTACCCGCATCCCGGCGGAAAGCCTGGATTTTCATGCCCGCCGCAATCATATTTCCATCTGGCTGCGCGCCCGCACCGAATTTGATCTGGCCGATGAACTTCGTCCCAAAAAGGTGTCGGATTTCGGCAATATCGAAGGGCTGCGCACCTTTATTTCCGATGCTTTCCGGAAACTGCTCCGCCAGATGCAGCAGGGCGTGATTAAAGATTTCGGCATCTCTTCCTACTACACCCAGGGCGCCTTTGTGCGCCTCGGCCCCGGTTCCCTGGGCGGCAAAGGGCGCGGCCTTGCTTTCATAAATGCGCTGCTGGCAAACACAAAACTTTTCGAAAATTTCAGCGGCATCGAAATCCGCACACCGCAGACTTTTGCCATCGGCACCGAAATTTTCGAGGAGTTTATTGAAAAAAACAAACTGCAGGAATTTGCCATCCGCGAAGCCGATGAAGACCAGATTGCCGGGCGGTTTCTTGCCGCTCCCCTGCCCGGTTCCATAACTGAAAATCTTAAAAAACTGCTGGCGCAAATCGACTATCCGCTGGCGGTGCGCTCTTCCAGCCTGATGGAAGATTCCCAGCAGCTCCCTTTTGCCGGACTTTATAAAACCTACATGCTGCCCAATAATCATCCCGATCCGGAAATCCGGCTGCAGCAGTTACAGGATGCCATCCGGCAGATTTACGCCTCTGTGTATGCCGCCAATCCCAAAGAATATGCCCGCCATACTGATTTCCGCATCGAAGAGGAACGGATGGCTATCATCATTCAGCAGTTGGCGGGACACCGTTACGGTGATATTTTTTACCCGGTTATCTCCGGGGTGGCGCAATCTTATAATTACTATCCCATTTCTTCCATCCGGCCGCAGGACGGTATTGTACACCTGGCGCTGGGCCTGGGAAGGCTGATTGCGGAAGGAGAACAGGTTTTCCGCTTCTCCCCGGCACATCCGCAAATCAATTTCTCTTCCGGCTCCGCCCGCGATCTGCTGATGGATTCCCAGAACCAATATCTGGCGCTGGACCTGCAGAAATCGTCGGTGCAAATCGGGCGGGACGAAAATATCACCCTCCGGCGCCGGGAAATTGCCAGTGCCGAAGCGGAGGGCACCCTGTTTTTTGTGGGCAGCAGCTATTCCGCACAGGATGAAATCATCAAAGATACCCTGTCCTTTGAAGGGCCGCGGGTGGTCACCTTTGCCAATATTCTGAAATACAACATCTTCCCGCTGGCGGCCATCACCAGCGAACTGCTCAGCCTGGGAGAAAGCGCGTTTGCTTCGCCGGTGGAGATTGAATTTGCAGCGAATCTTTTCCGCGACCGCAGCCGGAAACCGGAATTTCATATCCTGCAGATCCGGCCTATGGTGACCGGCGGGGAGGACCAGGCGGTTTTAATCCCGGAAAATCAGTTGAAAAATGCCTTCTGCGCCAGCCGCCATCCGGCGGGAAACGGGATTTTCCGTGAAATTACCGACCTGATTTATGTAAAACCGGAAAAATTTTCACCCGCACAGTCGGCGGCGATTGCCCGGGAAGTGGAACAGATGAATGCAGCACTGGAGCAGGAAGAGCGCTCATTTATCCTGATCGGATTCGGGCGCTGGGGCACCCGCGATCCCTGGCTGGGCATCCCGGTGGAATGGCATCAGATATCGCAGGCGCAGGTGATCGTGGAAGCCAATCTGCCCAATTTCCGGGTGGAACCGTCCCTGGGCAGCCATTTTTTCCATAACCTGATTTCGCGGCGGCTGGGCTACATGCATATCGGCCGCGAGCAGTCCGATGAGTTTATCGATTGGGACTGGCTGGCGGCACAACCTTCTCTGCAGGAAAGCGGGCATCTGCGCCATCTGCGGCTGAACCGGCCTTTTACCGTAAAGCTGGATGCCCGCAATGCACGCGCCGCTGTTTTCCGGCCGGGTGAACTGACCCATCTGTAAATAACCTGAGTTTCGGAGTTGTTTTGCCACTTTGTTTTTTTGTATCGGATCTTCACGGCAGAGAGGACCGCTATCAGAAATTATTTGCCGCCATTGCAGCGGAAAAACCGGAGGCGGTGTTTATGGGCGGGGACCTGCTGCCCCACGGCATGCGGTTGAGCGCTGCCCCCGGCGCCGGTCAGCGGGATTTTATCTCGCAAGTGCTTGTAAAAAATTTTTCGGAATTGAAGGAAAAAACGGGCAGCCGCTACCCGGAAGTCTATTTGATTCCCGGCAATGACGACGCCCGCTATCACGAAGCAACCCTTTTGAATATTGCTGCAAGCGGCCTGTGGCAGTATATCCACAACCGCCGCAGCCTTTTTCAAACTTATGAGGTTTACGGCTATGCCTTTATCCCCCCCACTCCATTTCAATTGAAGGACTGGGAACGCTATGATGTCTCCCGCTTTACCGATGTGGGCTGCGTTTCCCCGGAAGAAGGCTTCCGCACGGTGCCGGTGTCGCCGGAGGAAATCAAATACAGCACCATCCGGGATGATCTGCAGAAACTGAGCAAAGACCGTTCGCTGGAAAATGGTATTTTCCTGTTTCACTCCCCGCCCTATAAAACCTTCCTGGACCGGGCGGCGCTGGACGGGCAAACCGTGGACCACGCCCCGCTGGATGTGCATGTGGGCAGCGTTGCCATTAAAGAATTTATCGAGGAGCGCCAGCCGCTGCTGACCCTGCACGGGCATATCCACGAATCCGCCCGCATGACCGGGCGCTGGAAACAGCAGATCGGGCGCACCACCCTGCTCTGCGCCGCGCACGACGGCCCGGAACTGGCGCTGGTGCGCTTCGATCCCGCAAAACCGGAAGAGGCCGGACGGGAGCTGATTTGAAGCGGGTGTATTCATCGCAAATGAATGCGGCTGACGGGATTAGTCCTGTTGTTTATTGCTGAAATTTAAAAAGGCCGGGGCTGCTCTGTGGCTGGAATGTTTTTTTGTGACTTCAATTTGCTTCTTTGCCGCCCTTTGCCAGCAGCCAGACCGCCAATGACATTTCTCCGAAAATACTGGGAATGGCCACCAGCGCCAAAAATAGGGAAGCATACGCTGCGTAGTTTGCCAGCATGAAATGGGCAGTGGTATCCGCCATATACATGATGCCGGCAACCACCAGAAAAACGGCAATGAAAACCGGTTTACCGATGATTTTCCCCAGCAGGATCAGATGAATGCCGAAGAAGAAAAGCCCGATCAGCCAGATGGTGTTGAAGATATCCACCTG
>JBAPTX010000638.1:0-2861 GCA_049282375.1 Calditrichia bacterium | reverse complement strand
GGTCTGCCCCACAGAAGCCATTTTACCGCTCAGTTTGGAAGCAAAGAAAAAGACCGCTATGGGCCTGGCCTATTTTGACAAAAATTTATGTATTCCCTACGAGCGGCATGAGGACTGCCTTGTTTGTGAAGAGCACTGCCCGGTTCCCAGCAAAGCCATCCGCTTTGATGTTAAACAGGCGGTTTTGCCGGAGGGCGGCAGCCGGCAGGTAAAATACCCTTATGTGGTTAGAGAATTGTGCACCGGCTGCGGTATTTGCGAGCAGAAATGCCCGCTGCCGGGAAGGCCGGGTGTATTTGTTGTCAATGAAAACGAAAAACGCTGGGAAGCCCTTCCGGGAGAGGAAGAATTGAAGCAGTTGCAGAACCCTTCCGAACCATCCGGCGGTTCAATTTACGGGTGAACGGAACTGCAGGAAACGAAAGGGGAGAGCCGGAAAAGTCCGATGCGGTTTACTGGCCGAATTTGCGCTGGTTTTCTTTTAATATGAAGCCTGCCTAATAGCTTTTTGCTTCATCAATCAACATAATGGGAATATCGTCATCCACCTGATAAATCAGGCGGCAGCTATGACAAACCAGTTCACCGTTTTTATTATTTTTCTCATCAACTTTGTATTCCAGTTCCCCTTTGCACTTCGGGCAGGCTAAAATGTCCAGCAGTTCCTGATCCAGCATGTACTACCTCCTGCTTCTTTTTTTCTTGTTTTCTTCCCAGTACCCCATGGCTTCAAACTTTTTGACTCTTTTTTCAAGTAATTCATCCACTGTCAATTCTTTTAGCTTTAATAATTCCGCTATCAACTGCTCTTTTAACAGATGAGCGGCGGCATCAGGATCCCAATGGGCTCCCCCTGGGGGTTCTTTTACAATTTTATCAATTACTTTTAATTCCAGCAGATCGGGGGCGGTCAGCTTCATTGCCTCTGCGGCAAGGGGCGCTTTGGCATTGTCCCGCCACAAAATGGCCGCACACCCTTCCGGCGAAATCACCGAATACCAGCAGTTTTCCAGCATCAGCACCACATCCCCTACCCCGATTCCCAGGGCACCGCCGGAAGCGCCTTCTCCGATTACCGTAATGATGATGGGGACCGGCAGGTGGGACATTTCCCGCAGATTACGGGCAATCGCTTCCGCCTGACCGCGCTCTTCCGCCCCGATTCCCGGATAAGCGCCCGGTGTATCCAGCAGAGAAATAACCGGCATTTTAAATTTGGCCGCCATTTGCATTACCCGCAGGGCCTTACGGTACCCTTCCGGATGGGGCATGCCGAAATTGCGGTGCAGGTTTTCCTTTACATCGCGGCCTTTCTGATGCCCGACCACCGCGACAGGCATATCCTCCAGTTTGCCAATTCCGGCGATCATGGCCGGATCGTCAGAAAAATACCTGTCGCCGTGCAACTCCACAAAATCTGTCAACATTCGCTGAATGTAATCCAAAGTATAGGGCCGGTCCGGATGACGTGCCAGCTGCACCCGCTGCCAGGGGGTTAATTTGGAATAAACCTCTTTACGAAGGGCGGTGGCTTTGCGGGTCAGCCGCTTTAAATCTTCGCTCAGATCCACATTACTGTCCCGGGCGTACTCTTCCATTTCCAGAATTTTCTTTTCCAGTTCAACCACCGGTTTTTCGAAATCGAAAACCATTCTAAAATTTTTCTTTAACATGATCCGCCCCCTTTAGTAGCGGCCAAACAGACTCTTTAATTTTAACTTCCAAACCATAAACGCCGCTTCGTACATAATTTTTTTGGACATCTTCGATGATCCTTCTTTTCTGTCATAGAATATAATAGAAATTTCCTTAATACGGAATCCGCGTTTCCAGGCTTTAAAATTCATTTCTATTTGAAAAGAATAACCACTGGAGCTGACTTCCTCCAGAGGAATTGTTTCCAGCACCTTGCGGCGGAAGCACTTGAAGCCCCCGGTGCAGTCGGTCACCGGCAGTCCGGTCACAATCTGGGTGTATTTGCTGGCGCCAACGCTGATGAACAGCCGGATCAGCGGCCAGTGGATCACATTTACCCCGATCAGATAACGGGAACCAATCACCAGGTCGGCATCATTAATGGCTGCTATAAAGTTGGGAATTTCTCTGGGGTCATGGGAAAGGTCCGCATCCATTTCCATGATCAATTCGTAATCGCGCTCCAGTGCCCAGCGAAATCCCGCAATATAGGCTTTTCCCAGACCCATTTTCCCGGGGCGTTCCAGAATATGCAGATGCGAATTATTCTGCATTGCCTTTTTAACGATATCTGCAGTGCCGTCGGGAGAGTTATCATCCACAATCAGCACATCCAGAGTTGCGATTTCCAGACTAAAAACTTCTTTTAAAATGGTTTGAATATTTTCCCGTTCATTGTAAGTGGGGATAATAACCAGAATTTTTTCGTTACCCTCAGCCATACTGCTCCATTTTGGTTTTAAGATATGTTAAAGCCTGCTGAACCGTTCTCGCCCGGAAGCCCAGTTTCATATCCGCCAGATCGGTTTTCAATCCGCCGCGAAGCGGCCGGTTAGCCTGCTGGCCCAATTCGATTGTGGTAATGGGTGAAATACGTTCTTTATCGAGATTAAAGACATCTGCAATTTTCATGGCAAAATCGTAGCGGTTAATATATTCCGGCCCGGCAATATGATGAATACCGGCGGCGGCTTTTTCCCAAACCAGACGGCTGGCAGCCGCCAGGTCTTCAGCCAGGGTTGGATTATTATACTGGTCGGTGACAATCCGCACCGGGTTTCCTTCCATCAGATTCTTATAAACCCACAGGAAAAAATTAGTCTTCACCCCCTTGCCGGTACCATACAGGACACAGGTTCGCAGGACGGAAAACAGTCCCCCCGTTC
>JBAPTX010000637.1:0-4783 GCA_049282375.1 Calditrichia bacterium | reverse complement strand
GCCTTGGACGGGAGGTGGATTACGAACTGCGAAAAAAATAAATTTGTAAACAGGGGCTGTTATGCGGAATCATACAAGAAAATCAATCTTTGCAAATCAGGTTGAAGAGCTTCATTCAGCATTATTTCCCTGATCATGTTTCACCGTAAATGTTCAATGAAGTCAACCCCGCAATCCTGGCAGCGCTTCTTCTCTTCCACATATCCCATCGGCTGACTGAAAAGGGATCTGTGCAGCCCGGCTTTGCCGGTTGCTGTTGAAAATTAATCTGTTTTTAGTCTGAACGGCTTGCCGCTGCTGTCCACTTCATAGGTCCAGGTGCGGCCGGTTTCATCCACCACAATCAGCAGTCTTTCCACGCGGTTATTAGCCAGCGCCTGCCGGATGCGGGCCGCTTCAACTGCGCCCACCGCTTCATCCAGGCGGAATCTGTTGGTGCGGAAATCTCTTCCGCTGATCCAACTGTCACTGGTCTGCCGTCCGCTCCGGGTCCATCCCAGCCGCACATCGCTCAGGCTTTTGTGTTCATACCCGGTAATAAATTTTGTCTCTGAAATGGTGTAATCAAAATGAGTCTGATCGAACGGTTTCCATACGTTGTCAATGCCCGGTCCGCGATCCGCATTTTCAGTGCGGGTAATCCCGACCATTGTTTCATAGCCTTTCTGCATCATATGATCGGAAACCACTTCCCCGAAATTGCCTTTGCTGGTCTGGTGCAGGCGGGGATCATCCAACAGTGACGGATAAACTTCTTCATTATAAATATCGCTTTCCCTGACGTATTTGTCCGCATACTGATCCAGCTCGCGGGTGAGATCGGGATTAAGGTAAGCAGGAAAACAATCCTCCGAAGCGCGGCACCAGCTGCCGGTTTTCTTATTGCGTTTCCAGCGGTGGCCGTTGGGCAGCACAATTTCCACATCAAAATGTGGATTCGCCGGTTTGTTGGCGCGCGACCTCAAGGCGGTTTCAAATTCGGCATTGAACTGGGCATCGCTGAGGTCTTTCACTTCTTTTACATCAGCACTCTCTTCCACATGCTTGCGGCGGTTCATCGCTTTTTTGGCGCCGATTTCAACCAGCTTGGACAATAAATCCGGCAGTATGTTTACCGTAACCAGGGCGATTTCAGCGGCTGCCCGTTGTTCCTGTTCCACTGTAAACGCTTCGCGTGCATGCGTCACCGCCTCTTTGATCGCATAGATCTTCTCAACGATATCCAGCGCGTCTTTTACATCTCCGGTCGTTTCATAAATCTGATAGGCAATCGCAGCAATTCTGCCGATGGGATGCAGCGAAGCCACAAAACTGATGACTTTTTTGATGACGCTTTCCTTGGCGCGTTCCTTCAGCATTTGAAGCAAGAGATCATCAATATTGTCGATGAACTGTTTCAGATTCTTCTGCGCCCAGCCTTTATCCAGCGTCCAGCCAATCGCTTTATCAAATTTCTGACCCGGTTTAAGCTGCTGGAGTTTTTTATCCGCCCAGAGCTGATAAATCCAGTGAAAATCATGTTCCTCCCGCTCCAGAATTCCCATTACTTCTTTGGAAGCATTGGACAGTCCATAGAATTTCAGCGCAAGGAAGAATCGCCAGATATCCAGATTATCTATCGAAGAGGTGAGGTCGCTGAATTTTATTGACAGGGAGAGCAGATCATCTTCGGAGTCCAATCCCTGGGGATATTTTGCCCGGAATTGCTGCAGCCCTTGCAGGCTGATTTGATTGAATTTGCCGGATTTGATGTCATAACCGAGGCCGATTAATCGGTTTTCCCAGGTTTTGCGCAGCGCCTGCGTATAACTGACGATGGCAAAATTGGTCCAGGCCCGGTAATAACTGGCAAACTCCCCCTGATATTCCCCTTTTTCCTCCGGCATAATGAAAGGATCAAAATCGGAAGCGTAGCGCGGGCGGTTGCCGGGAAGCAGATAAAAATTGCGGTAGGGCAGCTTTTTAATTTGCCGGTAATTCACCAGATGGAGCGACTTTTTATAGGAGACCGGATAGCCGTCGTCAAATATGAATTCCGGCAGCCGCTTGACGCTGTCCGTATAGTCAGATTTTTCACTGGAGATATCGAAAGCGGCAAGGCTGTCCGGGATTTTGGCCAGCGGCAGGACAATTTGCTGGGTTAATTTCGGAAAAGCAAAAACATAGCTTGTATAGGTAATGGTGGCGAGAAGATTACCGGTAGTCGGCTCGTTCCCGGTCAAAAACCTGAAGGTCTTCTCCTCGGAAGATAAAATGTTTTCCATATCATCCAGAATATTGGCATAGTCTTCAATATGATCCCCGTATTCATCTTCAATTTGCTGAGCATAAAAGGGGTCTTCCAGCCGGTCCAGCTCGGCATTCAAAAACAGGATTTGCCGGGCGGTTTTGGCTTTCTCATCATGATCTGAAATTTTTGGCAATTTTGCTTCCAACCCTTCAATCAGGTCAATGATGACCTCGTCCGGCAGCGGAACTGAGGCCGGGCTGGTGGTTTGCGGATTCGGAGCCGGCTGGCGGTAGATCGTGTGACCGGTCTGCTGCACCACGTGGGCCGCCTCATGCGCCAGCAGCTTTCTGCCGCGCAGTGTTTCCGGTTCATACTCACCCCGCGCAAACACGATGTCCCTGCCTATGGCAAAAGCACGGGCCTGTATGGCACCGGCGGTTTCAGCCGCCCTGCTGCCGGTATGCACCCGCACCCGGCTGAAATCGCAGCCGAAGTATGTTTCATAAGATTTCCTGATATTTTCCGGCAGGGGCTGTCCGCCGCCGCGCAGCGATTCGATTCCGGCGGCGATGGGCGGTGTTGTCTCCACGCCTCGGTGGCTGAGCATCTCTGCGGATGTTCCGGTATTTTCTCTAGTTTTGAATTGTATTTTGGTTGAAAAAGAGGGAGAAGACACAGGTTTCATCCTGATCTGCTTTTCTTCGGAGCACTTTGTACATAAGCTGCCGCTGCTCTCGCAGGCTGCGCAATTTTGCCGGATTTCGTATTTGCCGGGCAAGAGGTGCCTGAGGCCGAGCGGCGACTGGCGCATCATGTCTTCCGCCACCCAGTCGGCCTCCCGCTCGTATTTATCCCCGGCGGGGCCGATGCGCAGTTTGGCCTGCATGCGCTGCGCCGGGGTCATGCCGCCGGAGCCGTCATTCGCCCATAGTGAAACACGCCGGATTGACGGGCTGCTTGCCTTTCTCCGGATATCGCCGGATTTTTTCTCAGACTGTAAAGCCAGTTCTCTCATACCTTATTCCACCATTCCACCACTCCAAAATTCCGTCCCTGCCTCACGACTTCATTTTCTTTTCCATCTCGCTGATCTTTTTCTGCAGATCGCTGATGGTCTTTTCCGATTTTTCCAGCCGCGCCGTTAAGTCCGCCTTTGCCGCTTTTTCTTCGGCGGGAACAAAGAACAGCGCCCTGCCCGCTTTATCTGTGATCAGGTCCACCTTCATTTTCGGCTCGATTTTATCGGCGGCAAAAATACGGCGGCCGATATCAAACAGGCGGTCTGAAGTCAGCGTTACGGTCTGATTCAATGAAACGTTCTGTTCTTTCAGCGTTTTGCGGGCGGCGGTTTCATCGGAGCCCGCCACGGTTCCCATCTTGCGGATGTTGGAAAGCCGTGCGGACAGCCCCTGATCGCGGTCCAGCCGGTCCAGCAGGTCGATCAGTTGCTTAATGGCGCGGCAAATATCAATAAAGGTATTATCCAGAAAATCCACGATGGGGGAATATAGCGATCCCAGATAATGCTGCCAGAAAGGCGGGGTGAGCACATACCGACGGCCCTCCTGAATGGCAATCATTTCGTTGCTGATGGTGCGCACTTGGCAGCGGGTGGAGGTCAGGTCAATGGTTCCCAGCACCACCCAGGGTTCGTCGGTGTCGCAGCAGCAGTCCGGACAGGGATTAGGCGTGTTGCAGAATCCTTCATGGAAGGTCTGCAGCCCCCGTTCCAGGCAATCCAGCCGCTGCTGGGTGGAGAGATCGCCGGTAAGGCATTGCTGCAGGATGGTAACCAGATCCTTCTGTGGACGCACCGGATGGCAGGGCGGATATTCAAAAAGCCGTACGCAGAAGCCTTCGCGGACGCGGGAATACTCGCATTCTTTTTCCTCGCAGGAACTGCCCGGCGCGTAAACCGGCACCGGATCGGTTTTTACTTCCTTGAATCTGATCGCCACATAATATTTGCACCCTTTGTCCGGGTCCCGCTCCGCACAGGGATCTTCCCCCTTGCGACCCGGCTCCGGGCAAAGCACGTCCTGCTTTTTCAGGTCAAATTCAAACGGTTCACAGACCAGAATCTCGTTCCCACGGCAGTCCAGCGCCAGCCCCGGAGTAATCACCACGCGGGAGGACTCCGGATCGGTCGGATTCACATCCAGCCCGCAGACGACGCCCCAGCCATGCAAAGAACGGTTGAGCAGCCGCCGTTTTTCATTGTGATAAATCTGTTCTTCCCGGAAGTCCCGGTCGGTGAGCAGCATGCCATGGAAATAATTGGTGCGCTTGTAATGGTTATAATCGCAGCTTTTCCCAGTGGACTTGTCATTTTTCATGTTGGATCTCCTCTATGCTAAAGATCATTTTTATATGTGCCTTTTTGATATCGACGTTGATGCAGCGCCGGGTTTTGTCCAAAAGCTGACCATTCGCTATTTGTTCTTCTTTTTCCGTTTGCTGCTGCTTTCCGGTTTGGGCTCCACCGAGAACCAGCTCAGGAAGTCGCCGCCGGGAGTGCCGTTGCCGCTGGGCAGTTTGCCGCCGATGAAATCA